>CAYNKF010000040.1:0-11289 GCA_964397705.1 uncultured Balneolaceae bacterium
TTCCGTAATGTAATTATAGAGGCGTGGATTAAATCCGGCTGATAAAATCAGATTGGAGGAAACTTTACTTTTGGCGTATCCACGAAGCGCTGCACTGGCATCACTGAACTCATTGCTCATCGGCGCGCCGCCTTTGGTGTAATTCAGCTTATCCACCTTAGCCATTATGTTTACATCAATAGAACCAGGCCTCATCATCCGGGAAAGCTCACACGATAGGCGATCCCGCAAACTGCCCTCCTTGGTACTCAGCAACTGCTTATACTTCTCTTTAATTGTACTGCTATCGGGAAGCATCTCGAAATACTTTGCCTTCTCATTTTTCTCAAAAAAAGGCTGACTTGTTATAGCCGAAAACTTCTTTTCTACAATCTCCTGCACAGTATCAAGATAAGCAGTAATACGAAGAGCACGGCCGTCTTCAGCAGTACGTCCAATGTTATTGTATTCAAAATCGTATTTTTTACAATAATACTTGCGAATTTTTTCAACCAGTAAATCATCTACAATAGAGATCACTGAATTGATTCCGTAGGGACCAACCCTAATTGGAGAATCAATTGAATGGCCGGTTCCCATTACGGGAATAGAAAAATTATGAGGAGAGAGGGACATAGTTTAATGTTCTTATAATTAAGTTTATTTGCATGTATAAAATGAGCTACAATTCTGCGCATTTTTCATAGCCTAAAAACATGACTTTGATTTAGTTCAGTTGTTTTTCGAGCTCAAGTGCTTTAGGAAAAAGAATATTATTTTCCAGGTGCACGTGCTTGTGAAGATCTTTTTCAAATCCTTCCAGATTTTGATACAATAAACGGTAAGTTGTACAAGCATCGGCGGGCGGAGCAAAGTCATTGCTTAACTTTCTGATTTTCGCCATTGAGCCACCTGCTTCATCGTGCTCCTCTTCCATCATTGCAATGGGATTGGCCGCCTCTCCAAATTCTGGTTTTTCCGGTTTTATACCTTCCTTTTTCGCCTCTACCAGCTGTTTGATATAAGGGAATAGGATCCGTTCTTCTTTATCAAGATGATTAAATATCTCGGTGTGCAGCATGGTAAACTCGTAATAAATCTCCTTCAATTCCTGGTGACGTTCCCCATGTACCCCGGCAACCTTCTTTGCATACTTACCAATTTCGGGCAGCTTGTTACGGGTAAATTCGTGGTGATTGTTAATGATATAATCCACCAGAAAATCCAGGGACCACTGATCGTAATTATCTTCTTTCGCACCACTGGTTTTGAGCTGATCCAAAGCGCGGAGAATCTCATCGGGGTTGACAGCCTTTTTCTCACAAGCTTCTTTTATAGTTCTATTTCCACCACAGCAAAAATCCAATCCATGTTGTTGGAATACCTGTGCCGTTCTGTAGTCATCTTTAACTAATTGTCCGATCGTTTTTTCTTTTGTGATATTCATAATTGCATTCTGAAATTTGAAGGAAGGCAAACCCACCTTTTAGTATTAAAGACTATTTTGTCTTAAATTTAATAATATTATTAGACTATTTCCCAATTAGTTTTGATATCATGATAATACCAAATCCAAAGGAATAGAACAGCCAGTGCCCCGGCCTGATGCACTACTCCTATTAAGAGCTGTACGTGGGTAATCACCGTCAATATGCCCAGCACGTACTGCGTTAGCATCATTCCTAATAAAATTCTTGCTTTTTCTTTTAACAGATGTCCAACATCGGCATTTCGATTTCGCCACCAAAAGCCAATTGTTGCAACACCCAGAAGCGTGCCTAAAATCCGATGCATCCACTGTACTGTTCCCGGATGTTCCACGAAGTTTGCAAGTACCGGTTGTAATGTCCATGTACCTTGAGGTACCCAGTCACCATTCATCGTGGGAAAAGTATTGTAAATATATCCGGCATCAAGTCCCGCTGTGAAAGCGCCCCAAATAACCTGTGCAATAAAGAGAACAAGCAACCCGATTGACCAGCGGCGCAGAGAAGACAAATCTGAGCTTTTCTTTGTTGGTTCATCATTCCCGTAGAGGTCGAGCGCGTACCAGATACAAAATCCAAATAAAAGCATTGCAAGCAAAAGGTGAATCGTCAATCGGTAGTGGCTGACGTAAGGTACATCCACGAGCCCACTCTTGACCATAATCCAACCCATAGCTCCCTGGAGCGCTCCCAATCCAAATAAAACCCACGCGCGTCGCAAAGTCTTAGAATTGAAATAGCCTCGAATCCAGAAAAATGCAAACGGAATCAAAAATACAAGACCAATAAGCCGCCCCAACAAGCGATGCAGATATTCCCAAAAGAAAATGGTCTTAAATTCCGCTAATGACATCCCGGCGTTTAGCTGCTGGTACTGTGGAAATTCTTTATAGCGTTCAAAAGCAGCCAGCCATTCGGCTTCATTCATCGGGGGGATAGCTCCCATAATCAGGCTCCAGTCAGACATCGAAAGACCGGAATCTGTAAGACGTGTAATACCTCCTACAACCACCATAGTAAAAATGAGAATAGCACCGGACCAGAACCAACTCCTTACCGCTTTTCTTTCAAATAAATTCACAAAAAATGTATCGCTCGTCTGTTAAATGATTGAATGTATAAGTACTTATCTAAAGGAAATAAGTGCCTCAAATTAAAGTTCGTCCTATAAAAAATTGCCCCCTCTATATGAGAGGGCAGGTAAAGTTATCATCTAATCATGAAGTAATTATGAAAAGACCTTTTTTCTGGATCGCAGAAAGGCCTGCGCAGAAGCAAGTCGTGCGATAGGAACACGATACGGTGAACAGGATACATAATTTAACCCAAGATTGTAGCAAAAAGCTACACTGCTGGGATCACCGCCATGCTCACCACATATTCCAACTTTAAGATCAGGTTTGGCGTTCCGACCTTTTTCAACTCCCATTTTTACGAGTTCACCAACCCCCTCTTCATCAAGCACCTGGAATGGATCATTTTTCAGGATACCTTTGTCAAGGTAGTATTCCAAAAATTTACCCGCATCATCGCGACTGTAGCCATAAGACATTTGGGTAAGGTCATTCGTACCAAATGAGAAAAATTCAGCTTCTTCAGCAATTTTATCGGCCACAATTGCTGCCCTGGGTATCTCTATCATGGTACCCACTTTGTAATCTACTGATTCGCCTTCTTCCTCAAATACTTCAGCAGCCACGTGATCCACGACCTCATGCTGATGAATGAATTCCTCAGAGGTTCCTACCAGCGGGATCATGATTTCAGGAAGTACAGATTTGCCTTTTTTCTTCAAATATACCGCTGCTTCCAGAATCGCGCGCGTCTGCATCTCGGTAATTTCCGGATAGGTTATACCCAGCCGGCATCCACGATGGCCCAGCATCGGATTGAACTCTTTAAGCAGCCTTATCTTACGATTCAGATCCCTTAAAGGAACTTTCAGGTCCTTAGCCAGTTCCTCGACCTCTTCTTGTTCCTCAGGAAGAAACTCGTGGAGGGGTGGGTCGAGTAGACGAACCGTTACCGGCAAACCTTCCATAGCTTCAAATATTTCAATGAAATCCTGCTTTTGATAGGGCAGTAAGCTTTCAAGTGCCTTTCTGCGCTCGCTTTCGTTTTCCGAAATAATCATTTTGCGCATGGCCTTGATGCGTTCTTCGCCAAAGAACATATGTTCCGTTCGCGCCAGACCTATTCCCTGTGCACCGAATTCCCGGGCTTTTTTTGCATCTTCAGGGGTATCTGCGTTGGTACGGACAGCCATATCACGAATCTCATCAACCCAATTCATGAAGGTGTAATAATTTTCACCAAAGGAAGGCTCTTCTACCGGTTTCTTTCCTTTAATGACAATACCCTTTGCGCCGTCAATACAGATCCAGTCACCTGATTTAACGGTAACTTCTCCATTCGTAAATGACTGTGATTCGTAGTTGATGACGATATCATCACACCCTGCCACACAAGGTTTTCCCCATCCACGGGCTACGACCGCTGCGTGGCTGGTCATTCCACCCCTAGAAGTTAGAATACCTTCGGCAGCCGACATACCACCAACATCTTCGGGACTTGTTTCAATACGTACCAGAATGACAGCTTCACCCTTAGCTTTCTGTTCTTCCGCTTCTTCTGAATTGAATACCACTTTCCCTACCGCAGCACCCGGTGAGGCTGGAAGCCCCTTTCCAAGAATTTCATCGTCCTTAATATCTGATTGACTCAGCTGAGGATGAAGCAGCTGATCCAGGTGACCGGGTTCAACCAGTTTCTGAACTGCTCCTGTTTGTGATATAAGACCGTCTTCTACCATGTCTACAGCTATTTTTATGGCAGCGACACCGGTTCTCTTTCCGTTTCTTGTCTGCAGAATAAATAATTCTCCCTGCTGAATAGTAAATTCAATATCCTGCATATCCTGGTAATGCTGCTCAAGCTTTTCGGTTATCTCCAGCAGTTCATTATAACTTTTGGGCATGGCGTCTTTTAGTTCTTTGATGTTTCGCGGCGTACGGATACCAGCAACCACATCTTCACCCTGGGCATTAATCAGAAATTCACCATAAAGCTCATTCGTACCGTCAGCCGGATCACGGGTAAAACAAACACCTGTAGCACAATCTTCTCCCATATTTCCGTATACCATAGCCTGTACGTTTACGGCGGTACCCAGAAGCCCCGTTATTCTATTGATTTTCCGGTAGGTTTTAGCACGTTTGCTGCTCCATGAGCCAAATACTGCGTTAATGGCATAGTGCAACTGTTCATTCGGATCTTGCGGAAACATATATCCGGTATTTTTCCGATATACCGCCTTGTAGCGATCGACCAGCTCTCTAAGTTCATCTACGCCCAGCTCGGTGTCCAGCTTAACACCCTGTTCATCTTTTAGCTTCTGCAGCACTTCTTCAAATTCTTCGTGATCTATGCCCATCACTACGTTACCAAACATATCGATAAATCGACGGTAGCAATCAAAGGCAAAGCGTGTGTTATCAGTTTTGCTTGCAAGTCCCTGTACAGAGCGGTCATTGAGCCCCAGGTTTAGAACAGTATCCATCATACCGGGCATTGATTTTGCCGCACCTGAACGAACAGAAACCAGAAGTGGGTCTTCACTATCACCAAACTTTAATCCCATAAGATTCTCGAGCTTGGTTACCCCTTCTTGAAGCTGAGCTTCCACGCCTTCGGGCCACGCTTCATCATGCTCATTATAATATTTACAAACTTCAGCTGAGATCGTAAATCCCGGTGGGATAGGCAAGCCGATAGAGCTCATTTCTGCAAGATTTGCTCCTTTACCGCCAAGCAAATCTTTCATTGATTTGTCGCCTTCTGCTGTACCACCGCCAAATGTAAATACCTGCTTCTGAGCATCCATAAATACCACCTTATACTGTTTTTGAAAACGAGCGGGCAGATTTTTTTCTATTTAAATATTTATCGAAACACATTGCTACATTGCGTAGAAAAAGTCGACCGCGCTCAGTTATTGTGATTTTTGTATTTGATACTTCCACAAATCCATCGGCCTGTAACTCGGACAAACGTTCAAGACTGCTACTAAAATAGTCCTCAAAAACTATGCCCCATTTTTCCTCAATCTCATTAAATGAGAGGCCCATCTTACACATTATTTGCATTATTACATGATGTCGCAACCTATCATCTTTGCAAAGTTGCAACACTTTGGCAACAGGAATCTCATTTTCATCTAACATCTTATAATATTCACCGAGCTCTTTGTTGTTTTGCCAATAATAATCACCAACGTTTGAAATTCCTGACATACCAAAAGCATATAGATCTGCACCGGCCAATGTGCTATATCCCTGGAAGTTGCGCTGCAATGTACCGGCATCCATAGCTTGAGAAAGTTCTTCATCTTCTCGCGAGAAATGATCCATTCCAATAAAACGATATCCATTGTCCGTCAGGTACGAAATACTAAGCTGAAGCATAGACAACTTTTCATCCGTCGTAGGCATATCTTCCTCATTCAGTAACTTTTGGGCAGGCATCATGGTGGGAATATGCGCGTAGCTGTATACGGCTAAGCGATCCGGCACTAAACTGATGACATCATCCATTGTCTTGCGGAATGTCTCAAGGGTCTGAAGAGGTAGCCCATAGATCAGGTCAAAGTTTATAGAATTTATCCCGGACTCGCGCAGCCACTCTGTAACTTGTTTCGTTTGTTCAAATGGTTGAATGCGATGGATGGCTTTCTGTACTCGTTCATTGGTATCCTGCACGCCCAGCGATGCTCTATTACATCCGATATCCGCCAACGTTTGTATGTGCTCTCGTGTACATTTGCGCGGATCGATCTCCACTCCAAATTCTGTTTGATCCGTTAGATTAAATCGGTTTTCAATAGCCTTACCAAGTCGCTGTAACTGCTCGGGCTTCAAGAATGTGGGCGTACCTCCGCCAAAGTGGACTTGCACAACTTCCGAATCAGGATATAATATCTCAGCTACCTGATCCATCTCCTTTTCCAGGTAATCAAGATAGAGATCGCCGCGATCCTGGTCTTTGGTGATCACTTTTGTACAACCGCAATACCAGCAAAGAGAAAAACAAAATGGGATGTGAAAATAGAGTGAAACAGGATGCGGATCGGCATTTCGCTCGGTTAGATATTGATGCAAAGAAGCTAGGTCATCCTCATCAGCTTCTTGAAACTGCACAGCTGTGGGATATGAGGTATAGCGAGGTCCCTGTACATTGTATTTCTTTATGAGATCGAGACTTACTTCTTCCATAATATGTTACTTTTGCCACAGATTCCCACCGGATAACTCATATTTTCTCAGGTGAGAGACTGTGGCTTTGTTTTTAAAAATCTTTCTTGGAAAACTGTTGCTGGCTTCTCCACAATGGTATCCCAAGCCAAAGCATCAGGCAACTCAAGGCAACGCTGACCCCCATCATGCTGCCAAAGAAACGATTAAATACGGCTCCGGTATATCCCATTAATGCTGAAATATCAAATTCGAGCAATACGGTGATACGGGCTAAGTCAATAGGATTTGCCAGTGCAAGTACCAGCATTGGTTTTTCGATGGGATAATCTCCAAAAGCAAAAACCGCAAGTAGAATCAACCCATCATAAAGCACAGCTAAGAAGAGCCAGCTTACCAAGGCGAAACCCAGCCCCTTAACACGATCCTCAAAAAACTTGAGTCCAAACCAGAAACCGATTCCGGTAAACAATAGCGTCAATGCAATACCAAGCATCAAGATTAGCAAAATAGACTGCAGATTTGCGGTAAAAATCATTCCGGTATAAATCATGGGCAGTGCTGTCCCGGCCGCAAATGCTAAAGCCAGTGGAATTGCCAACCCGCCGAATAATCCCCAAAACAGTGATACTCGGTCAATCGGCTGTGCCAACAATAGTTCGGTAAATTCACGCGACTGATACAGATACAGCGCGCCGTAAATCATTCCCACAAGGGGAATCAATAATAGCATGATATTTGAAATGCTTAGCATGGCTTTGGGCCCTGCATTTCCGAAGCGAATCATTGCATCGGCAATAAGCAGGTAAATAAGTCCATATCCTATAATCCATTTACCGCGAAGCAAATCCTTCCATTGATATTTTAAGATAGTCAGTGCTTTCATGCTGCTGTTTCCTCCATCATTTTTGCCACAGCGCCTTCAAGCCGCTGTTCTTGTTGTAATTCCATAAGTTCATGCATCGGGCCGTCATAACGAATATCCCCTTCTACCACAAAGACCAGATGGTCGGTCAGCTCTTCGATTTCGCTCATAATATGTGATGTTAAGAGTACCGTCTTACCTTTTTTCTTTTCCTCCTGTACCAACCTCTTAAATTGTACGCTTGACTTGGGATCAAGACCGGCTGTAGGCTCATCAAAAATCAATATCTCCGGATCAAACATCATCGCAAGTATAGCACCCACTTTTTGACGCATTCCGCCGGAAAGTGCTCGCATCCGTTTGTCAATTTCATTATCCAGATCAAAATATTTGAGCAATTCATGGTCTCGATTGGTATTGCTGTCTCGCATATTTTTGATAAAATCAAAAAGTTCTCCAATGGTCATATTTTCGGGATAGCGAGCAATTTGAGGCATATAACCGATCTTGCTGCGGTATTGCCACTCCCCTTCAATCGACTTTCCGTCTACCAGGATGTCGCCAGATGTAGGTTTTACCAGCCCCAAGAGTGACTTGATCGTGGTAGTCTTTCCCGATCCGTTGGGACCCACAATACCGGTAGCCTGTCCGGCCGGAATTTCTAAATCCAGCTCGTTTAGGACCGTACGGGGACCAAAGTCTTTACGAAGTTTTTTTATTAAAATCATAGAACAGGTTCCATTTGCGGTTTAGAATCAAGGAGTGTTTCCGGAGTAAGTACCGGCATAAATTTTTCAGCGGCATCCAGAAGGTCAACGAGCAGGCTGCGCAGTAATAAAAGTGATTGCGGCTGCTTTTCGACTAATATGGAGAATAATCGCACCGGCCGATGAGGAACATCCCCTACTCCGTCCCGATTTAAATCATATCCTTCATATTGACTCCAGTAATTCTTATCAAAATTATTGCTGTAGTTCATTCTACTATTTGTGGATACTTCAAAGGAATTAGCCACAAAATTATTCTTGTGAAATTCATTATCTGTTGAGTTTGCCATCAGCTGAACAGCCCAGCCGTTTTGATCAAACTGATTGCCTTCTATATTATTTCGGCTGGAAGCCTCCATATACAATCCCACGGAGTTATTCGTAAAGGTATTTCCGGTAACCTCACTTCTGTTGATCTCTTTTAACAACATGCCATAGGCCGAAGAGCCCCAATTATCGGCAAAGTGATTGTCCACAATTTCTACATTGGAGGTGTACATAACAGCAACCCCCCCACCATTGTCGCGAAAAATATTGCGCTCATAGCGACAGTGATCTGAATACATAAAGTGAATACCGTAGCGAATATTATTTTCGCTTTCGTTACCGGCAATAAAGGCCCCTTCCACAAACTCGAAATAGAGCCCATCACGGTGACCCGCCACATAATTATCAAGAATTTCCACGTCTTTGGTATACCAGAGGTGAATCCCATTTCCGGAATTGGTTTCGCGCTGCCCAGAGGCCGTAATGTGATTGTTTTTCAAAACCGTACCCTCTGATTTCGCGAGATAAATTCCAAAAAAGTTATCAACCATCTTAACATTTTCAATGCGAACGTGGTGGGCGCCGTCAACCTCAATTCCAGCATAATCATTCATAAAGCCGGCCTTGCTATTGTGAACTTCAATATCCTTAATTACCGTGCTATCGGCCTTCACAACTACAACAAAACCCTGATTATCACCGTCGATAATGGCTTTGCCCTCTCCCAGTAACGTAATATGCTTATTTATGCGGATATCATATTCGACATAACGCCCCTCTTTTACAAGTACAGTATCGCCCGGCTGGGCTTGGTCAATTCCCTGCTGTACTGAAGTGATATCTCCGTCTTTGGAAACGGTAATCTGCGTAGCATAACTCAACGGAGCTATGAGTAACAGGCCTATAAAAATTCCTAGTATTTTTGTTTTTAATTTCATTGCCTCAATCCTTTTTTGAGCAAATTAAATTGTACGGTACTGCTTACTTACATTTCAACTTGGGCTACCTTGGCCCAGTCCAATAATTGCCCCGGTCGTTCGGTTATATGTTTTTTTGCTTCTTCCTCAGAAGGAAAAGCCAGCAATGATTCACCCATCGGGCTATTTACCACTTCGCTTTTCACAAACTGTGCCTCATGAGCCTTGAGCCAACGGCCCGGTTGATTATAATCACTGACATAGCGGATCGCTCCTTGCAGGTCATCAGCATTTTCTCGCTGATACACCGCCATGCATTCGATAGCATCAAACTTAAGCGCTTTTCCCTTATCTGTTACAATTTGGGAGGCAAACTGCTCATCCGTTATCATCATTTTGCAGTGTACGCACTCATCGCTGCCATAGTGTACCTCAGCCGGTTCTTGGCTGCAGGCTGTTGCCAGTACCAATAGCCCCAGCAAAGCAATAAATTTTATGATCTTAGAAAGATATAACATCTCAAACCTCTTATTTATCAATCCTCTTTACTTTTCCACCACACAGTACCAGCTATCCCCATCGATATTAGAGAAATATAAAACCCAATATGCGGCAATGATGTGGCATTAATATTAAGCAATTGCTTACTACCCAACAGGGGCGGCTGATAGGTCATACCCGGTACTTTAATAGGTGCGTCGGGGTTTAGATTGTGACCATAATCATATCCCCAGATATAAAAATCTACCAGCCCGGCGATAGCAAATAACAAAAATAGGCCTAACCAAAATAAAATCCATTTCTGATTCCCTGTTCCCGCAATTACTAATCCACTGATAATCAAGAAGCCAAATATATATGGCATTATTTTAAGCTCAGGTATAGAATCAGGATTTATTTCTTTCATCCCTATATAGTGATTCAATCCGTTGATATTTTGCAAATCGTTTTTCTGCTTACCTTCTATAGTATCCACGCTAATATTCATGCCTATCCCTTCGGGATACTGCGGCGCTTCCATACTGATGCTCCAAATAGGGAAAAAGTAAACCCCAACCAATATCAGTGCAGCAACGGCCATCCAAACTCTTTTTTGCTTATCCATAACGTTCAAATTTAAGTTTAAATTCTATTGTGATAAGAAGAGAGGAGGCTTCACCCTCCTCTCCCCAAGGATTGAGGTCACTTACTGACCTATGCTATAAGAGATCGGTGTATCTGAATTTTCCGGTGATACCCGTACATAACCCTGCATCTCCTGGTGCAAAGCCGAACAGAAGTCGGTGCAATAGAATGGGAACACGCCTTCTTTCTTAGGCTCCCATTTTAATGTCAATGTTTCGCCTGGCATAACAAGCAACTCGGAAGTATTTGCTCCTTTCATTGCAAAACCATGCGGTACGTCCCAATCCTGCTCAAGGTTGGTAACGTGGAAGTACACTTCGTCGCCCACTTTTATACCTTCGATATTATCGGGAGCAAAGTGACTCCGTATAGTCGTCATATAGACATGTACTTCGTTACCATCACGTTCTACTCGTGTTTCTTTTTCACTTTTTGCAGCGTGTGGGTGATTATTCTCATCGATTTCGTAGAATCGTTTTTGTCGCTTTTTCACCTTATCAGCCGTAATACCCTGAGCGTAGTGCGGCTCACCTTCTGTAGGGAAGTCGAGCAACAGCTCCATCTTATCGCCGGAAATATCAATCAGCTGTGCAGAGTGGAACAATTCTGGTCCCGTGGGCAGGTAACGATCCT
>CAYNKF010000041.1:0-11262 GCA_964397705.1 uncultured Balneolaceae bacterium
ATTTTTCAAGAAAAGGTGAAATGCTGTGAGCGTAATTGCTCTTATCTTTTTCGTTTATGTATGATACTGTTTTATCAAATGACCGAAACAAGGCTCCTGCAGGTTGGTCATCCAACGGATGGGCTACAGGCACTTCGGGCTGAATCCATTCGAGACCATGTTTTTCAAGTGGCAGACTTTTTAAAAAAGGTGATGCTTTGGCCAATGGATGGATGGCCGAGCAGATATCGTGATGAAAACCGGGTTGAGTTAATTCCAGTGTGCGGGTCCCTCCACCGATAGTATCTTCTCTTTCAAATATTTTAACCGACAATCCTTCTTGAGCTAAGCGGATAGCCGCGGCTAAACCATTAGGGCCCGATCCAATAATAATTGCGTCGTACTTCATATTTAAAGGATAATATTAAACAGTATATGCATAGGTAATTATTTGAGTGTCATGATAAACTGAATATTTATGGATAGAAAAACCAATATATATGAATGTAAGATATCTATAACCAATTTTGTGATATTCTATGAGCAATTCTTACATTCTGAACGGAATCGATGAGAGCGTAAATCCAAAATTAGAATAAATTCTTTGGATATCATTTTATTGTTTTCGGCACCACTTAAGTAAAAGTTTACAACGTAATTTGTTTATGATAATTCATCTGCTGAAACCAGAATTTGAAGAGCTTATTAAAGAAAAGGATTGGGTTGCTCTGAAGGATATCCTGAATGATGTACCGGCCGTTGACGTGGCTGAATTGTTGGAAGAGCTGGATGCAGAGATTGCTATTGTCATATTTCGTTTGCTCAAAAAACAGAAAGCGGCCGATGTATTTACCTACCTGAGTTCGGGCAAAGGGGTTGAGCTTCTCAATATGTTTACTGCGCAGCAGCTTAGTGAGGTGATGTCCAACTTGGAGCCGGATGAGAGAGTATCACTGATGGAAGAGTTGCCAGGCCACCTCACTCAACGGGTGATGAACTCTATGAGTGTAGAAGATCGGAAACAGTCGCAAAAGCTGCTTGGTTTCCCAGACGAGAGCGTAGGTCGACTGATGACACCGCGCTATGTAAAGGTCAAGAAAGATTGGTCCGTTCAGCATGCTATGAATCATATTAGAAAATTTGGTCATAGTGTTGAAACAGTGAATGTGATTTATGTGGTGGATGCGAATGAACATCTTATCGATGATCTGCGATTAAATCAGCTAATTTTGGCTGATCCGGAATCGCCGATTTCGTCACTCATGGATGAAAGCTTTGAGGCATTGAGTGCTTTCGATGATCAGGAGGATGCGGTAAAAATGCTCAGTAAATATGACCGTGTGGCGATGCCGGTGGTGGATTCTGACGGCATCTTGGTGGGGATTGTAACCATTGATGATGTTATCGACGTTGCCGAGGAGGAAACGACCGAGGATATGCAGCTCATGGCCGGTATGAGTGCCCTGGATGATTACTATTCCGAGACGACGATATTTCAAATGGTGAAGAAGCGCGTAGGCTGGCTAATAATGTTGTTTATGGGTCAAATGCTCACCGTTACGGCGATGGCCAATTATGAGGATGCACTGGCCGCAGCAGCGATGCTCTCCTTTTTTATTCCGATGATTATTTCCAGTGGTGGTAACTCGGGTTCCCAGGCTGCAACGCTTATTATTCGTGCCATATCAACGGATGATATTAAGTTGAATGACTGGTGGATGGTGCTCAAAAGAGAGTTGCTGTCAGGATTCTTATTGGGTAGCTTTTTAGGCATATTAGGATCGGTTGTAATTGCTACTTGGATGATGATGCGAGGCAATGTGTTTTCTGTTGAACTTGTTTTGCAAGCCTTAACGGTAGGAACCAGCCTCGTTGGAGTCGTAGTATTCGGTAACTTAAGCGGCTCGATGCTGCCTTTTGTGATGTCTCACTTTGGATTGGATCCGGCGGTAACGTCAGCTCCCTTTGTGGCTACTTTAGTTGACGTGACGGGTATCATTATCTACTTTTCAGTCGCATTATTATTATTACAGGGCGTCTTATTATAATTTTAAAATGATGGGTATATGAAAGCATATTTAGATCTTGTTCGCAGTGTTTTGGAGAATGGCGTAAAAAAGGAGAATCGTACTGGTATTGATACGATCTCCAACTTTTCGGAGTTTTATAAAGTTGATTTGTCTGAAGGATTTCCACTCCTTACGACTAAGAAAGTCTACTTCCGATCTGTAATTCTTGAATTGCTCTGGTACTTGCGCGGAGAAGATCACATTCGTTGGCTCCGTGATGAGAATGACTGTCATATTTGGGATGATTGGGCTGATGAAGGTGGACATGTGGGACCCATATATCCGGTACTGTGGCGACGCTTTCCCTATCATGAGGAGGAGGAAATTCATTTTGAGGGCGATGCCTCACATATTTGCAAAACCGTATTGATTAAAAAAGAATTTGATCAGGTACAACGGGCTATTAAAATGCTTAAAGAAAATCCCAACAGCCGTAGAATTGTGGTTAGCGCCTGGCATCCGGGTCTGCTTGATCAGATGGCTCTGCCGCCTTGTCATTTAATGTACATTTTTAATGTTACTGACGGTAAACTCAATTGTCATCTAACGCAGCGTTCCGGTGATATAGCATTGGGCATCCCATTTAACCTGGCTTGTTATTCTGCACTTACTATGGCCATTGCAAATGAGGTTGGTCTGGAGTACGGGACGTTTGCTCATACTATTGTTGATGCTCATATCTATGAAAATCATGTGGATGGGTTGAAAGAACAGTTGACCCGTGAACCCCGACCGCTGCCAACCCTTGAAATTGCTGATAAGCCGGTGGATGATCTTGAGTTCGACGATTTTGAACTTAAGGATTACCATCCTCATGACTCTATTAAATTTGAGGTAGCGGTATGACGCTGGCTGCCATAGTAGCCCATGATCCTAACCTTGTAATTGGCAAAGACGGTGATTTACCGTGGCACTATTCCGAAGATCTCAAATATTTTAAGCGGACAACTATGGGACATCCTCTCATTATGGGGCGGGTGGTGTTTGAAGAGTTGGGAGGGAATCCATTACCGGGACGTGAAAATATTGTTCTCAGTCGTTCAAAAAAGTACGATCGCGTACCTACCTTTTCATCTTTTGATAAGGCTTTAGAGTATGTAAAAGATGAAGAGATGGTCTTTCTTATTGGCGGTGGAGAGATTTATCGGCAGTTTTTAGATCGCTGCGATAAACTTTTTGTCACCGAAATTCATCAGGAATATGAAGGGGATACCTACTTTCCGGAGTACCGCGATAAAATTGGAACTACTTGGAAAGAGATTAAAAAAGACGATAGGGAAGACCTTTCCTTTGTAGTTTACGAACGGATGGAGTAAAAAGTTGATTATTAAAAGTTATAGTCAGAACATACAACCTTCAGCTCTGCATGTTGTCACTGCTCATTGATAACTGTTATCCTATATCTCAATGTCTTTTAGATGTACCACATACGGCTTTACCACAGGCTCGGTAAGAGCGATAATATTTTTAGTATCAGCTGCCTTTGAAAACTCAATAGCATTGTCTTTTTCTTCTAAAATCCAGATGCCTTCTTTCTCATACTGGTAAGCCTCACTGTAGCTCTCATCAAAGGCAAAGTAATAGTTTGCAATTTTTTCATCGTAGGGAAGTCCCCTTTTTTTAAGAACTTTTTGGGTCTTGGTTAGTACGTTCTTTTTTACAGACCCTGAAGGGTTCTGGTCAAGGAAAGTAGTGCGGAAAAGTTTGCGTGACTGAAATCGTTTGCAGAGATTTGATAATACTGGATCAGAGGAATACTGCCAATATTTAATGCTTTGGAATACATCATTATCGTCAAGCTGCAGGTACTTCTGCAGAACTTCACCTTTAATTCCCTTTTTGGCACTGGGACGATTTTCTAGAAAGTACTGGAGGGCGGGAGAAGCGTGATATAGTTTCTTTCCCTCGGTAATTAATTCTCGCACACGGTCGAAGATATGACGCAACAATTTATCGGCGCTAAGTACCGTCTTATGCAAATATACCTGCATATACATTAAGCGGCGCGCAAGAATGTAATTTTCAATGGCGTAGATTCCTTTTTTTTCGATCACGATATTTCCCTTATGGACGCGCATAGTTTTGAGGATCCGCTCGATCCCAACAGAGCCCTCATAAACATTGGTAAAAGCACTATCACGTTTGAGGTAGTCAAGTCGATCAATATCTAATTGTGATGAAATTAGCTGATTTAAAAATGGTTTTTTGGGATATTGGTCAGTAAATATTTTAATCGCAAGATCAAGTTCGCCGTCCATCTCTCTGTTCAGATGACGCATTACAGCCAGCGTCATTTTTTCGTGATGAAAATCTTTAATCAGGTCAAACTCAAGAGTATGGGATAGTGGCCCGTGACCGACATCGTGTAATAAAACCGCAATAAGTGTGGCTTCATACTCAGCCGGACTGATGGTGGTATCTTTTTCACGAAGATTGTTGAGCGTACGCTGAGCTAACTCCATAGCACCCAACGCGTGTGAAAATCGGGAATGCTCTGCCGCAGGAAAAACCAAATATCCCAATCCCATTTGCTTAATGCGACGCAATCGCTGCACATACGGGTGATCAACAAGTTCCAAAACCGGACCCTTGGGAACGGTGATAAATCCGTGAATGGGATCGTTAAAAATCTTGTATTGCGTACTTTTATCCATGGGCTGGTTATTTAAAATCTATAATGGACACAAAGTAAACAGTTGTGAGATTATTCAAAAAGTGAATCAGAGAGTATGTACTTTTCAGTATTTGGGATATCTGGGATTCTTGCCGGACGTTGTTTATTCAAGTCAAACCAAACACCATGGGCCTCGGCCACCGAAGCAAGCTTTTTTTCATCACCGGTATATATAGCCTGGAAGCTGGTAATACTGGAGTTGCCGAGCGATTTTATACCCGATCCAATCAAAATATTGTTCGGATACTCAACGGGACGAATAAATTCAATTTCTATATTGGCTAATACAAAGCTGAATCCATTTTTTAATTCACTGGCCAGCTTATTGATCTCTTGTATGAATTCAATGCGGGCCTCTTCATAATAGGTGCTAAAAATTGCATTGTTGACGTGGTTTAATGGATCTAAATCCCGGAACCGAATGGGTATAGTAGTCCAATGGGGGAAAAGCATCTCGTGGTAATCAGGTCGAATCATAAATTTTATTATTCATAATAATTTCTGCAGAAAAGATAGGTCTAAAATAATCATCTCAGCAGTGAATATCCTACTTTGCATAAAAAATGAGTTTAGCGGTAGAGTTGTGAATTCTTATATTCGGATTTAAATGAATGATTTTATTCGCTTCAAAATAGAACTTAATGTGCCAACCTGATTTTTTCAGTGTCTACTGCAATTTGTAATTATTGTTAGATTCTGAAACGAGTTCAGATTGACATGTAAATTAAACTTTTAGAGAAAGATGTTTGACGAGAAAGAAAAAGAATTTTTAGAAGAATTATTGATTACGCCCAGTCCTACGGGTTTTGAATCATCTGGACAGCAAGTATGGACCGAATACATTGATGATTTTGCTGACAGTGTGGAGTCTGACGCTTATGGATCGGCCTATGCCAAGCTGAACACAAGTTATGATGTGGCTACCATCATGTTGGAGGCTCACTGCGATGAGATCGGGATGATTGTACAGCATATCACCGATGACGGCTATATTTTTATCAATAAGCTCGGCGGCAGCGATTCCACCATTGCTCGCGCCAAACGGGTCAATATTCATGCCCGCAATGGGATTGTTTCAGGTGTTACAGGCAATACAGCTATCCACCTGCAGGACAAAAAAAATGGGGGAGGAGAGCAGCCCAAGTGGAAAGATATTTATGTGGATATTGGCGTATCCAGCAGGGAAGAAGCATTAAAACTGGTACAAGTTGGTGATCCTATTACCTATGCCGATGAATATGACTATTTATCAGACGAAATTATTTCTGGTCGAGCGCTGGATAACCGCATCGGCGGATTTATGATTGCCCAGGTTTTAAAAAGGCTAAATGAACGCCGCAGTGACCTGAAGGTAAATGTGGTGGCGTTGAATTCGGTACAGGAAGAAGTGGGCGGTTATGGTGCGCGTATGATGAGTTATCGCATTGATCCCGATGCAGCACTGGTTACGGATGTTACGCATGCAACTGATACCCCGGGCATTGACCATAAAGAACACGGCTTGGTGAAGTTGGGCAAAGGGCCTTCTATACAGCACGGTGGGGCTAATCATCCCAAAATTGTTGAATTTATTGAAGGTATTGCCGCAAACAAAGAAATTGACCTGCAACATGAAGCCACCAGCGTTCGAACCGGTACCGATACCGACAGTATTTTCTATCAAAAAACCGGAATCCCTAGTGCACTTATCTCCTTACCGCTTCGATATATGCATTCCCCGGTTGAAACAGCTTCGTTTCAAGACATTGAATCACTTATAGAATTGATGACCGAGACCGTTCTGAATATGGACCCGGATCAGACGTTTCATGTTTTAAAATAAGTTAAAATCTGGGTGAATACTGTATTTAATGATTTATACAGATTACATTCTTGCTAATGAATAACAATGAAAATCAACATATGATAGATTGACTATGAGAATTTCTTCACTTATCACGGTGGTTTTGGTTTTTTTGATGTCATTTACGGTATCTGCCCAAGATTACCCCAATACTGTACAGGAAGCATTTTTGCCTTATGAAACGGGTGGAAGTACCCAATATAGAAGTGCTAATGGTGAGCCGGGCGAAGCTTATTGGCAGAATGCTGCTGATTATGCTATCAATGCTCAACTTTATCCCAGTGAGCATAGAATAGAAACTACTATTACGATTGATTATACCAATAACAGTCCGCAGAATTTGAACTTTGTATGGTTGCAGCTTGATCAGGACCTGTTTGAGCAGGATTCATGGGGTGCTAAGTTAACACCACCCGGCGGCGGTCGTTTTGGTAATGAGGGTTTTGATGGCGGTATTAAAATACAGAGGATACGAATCACTCATAATGGATCTACATATGAGCCTGAGACTCATACAGTGGATACTAATTTAAAGCTCAATCTAAGGGAGGCTCTTAAGGCTGAGGGTGGTAATCTGAAAATCAGTATTGATTATAGTTTCAAAGTTCCTGAGGAAGGGTCTGATCGGCTGGGACGTTTGGATACAAAAAATGGAGTAATATACGAGGTAGCCCAGTGGTATCCGCGGATGGCAGTTTATGATGATCTTAAGGGATGGAATGTAATGCCGTACCTGGGTGCCGGTGAGTTTTATATGGAATATGGTACCTTCAATTATTCTATTACTGCTCCAGCAGAATTTGTGGTTGTGGCTTCGGGTGACCTTTTAAACCCAAAAGATGTACTAACCAAAGTGCAGCAAAAGCGAATGGATCAGGCTCGAAATAGTGACGAGCGAGTCTATATCATTAGAAAAAATGAGGTGGGCACAGAGGAGTCTCGTCCGAGTGGTAAAGAGCGATTGACCTGGAACTACAAAATGGAAAATACCCGGGATGTTGCCTGGGCGGCATCAAAAGCGTTTGTGTGGGATGCGGCGCGGATTAATTTGCCCGACAATGAACAGGCGATGGCAATGTCGGTGTATCCTAAAGAAGTTGCCGGAGATTCGGCATGGGGACGTTCTACCGAATATGTGAAAGGATCCATCGAGTTTTATTCGGAATACTTATCAAAATATCCGTATGCAAATGCGATTAATGTAGCGGGGAGAGTTGGCGGAATGGAATATCCGGGCATTGTATTTTGCAGCTGGCAAGCAAAGGGAGCCAGTCTATGGGGTGTTACTGATCACGAGTTTGGCCACGAGTGGTTTCCCATGATTGTGGGCTCCAATGAACGCGAACATGCCTGGATGGATGAAGGTTTTAATACCTTTATCAACAGCCTGAGCACAGCCAATTTTAATGACGGTGAGTATCACGATTCGCGTAATGCCCGTTTTCTAAATAATTGGTTTACGAGTGATAAGCATGAGCCCATTATGACGGCACCCGATCAAATTCAAGATGGAAACTTTGGGCGGGTATCGTATTACAAACCGGCTCTAGGTTTGCACATACTTCGTGAATCCATAATCGGAAAAGAACTTTTTGATGATGCGATTACTACCTACATCGATCGCTGGGCGTATAAACATCCGGCGCCGGATGATTTTTTCAATACGATCGAAGAAGTCACGGGTCGAGAATTGGACTGGTTCTGGCGCGGCTGGTTTGAAAAAACGTGGACCATGGATCAGGCCGTAGATAAGGTGGCATATACCAAAGAAGATCCTGGCAATGGAGCATTTATCCGCATTAAAAATAACGGTAAGTTGGTGATGCCGGTGAAGATGGAAATCACTCAGAAAAACGGTAAAACCGAAATGGTGGAATTCCCGGTCCATACCTGGCATCGGGGAAATGAGTGGCTTTTTAAATACAATTCAACATCAGCGCTTGAGAAGATAGTGATTGATCCCAATAAAGAGTTTCCTGATGTAAATCCTAAAAATAATGTCTGGAAAGCGGATTCGGTTGAAGCTTCATCATCAATTAAGAATTAGTAGCTGCGAAGATTGATTTAGGAAAGGCCTGCTTAAAAGGCAGGCCTTTTTTTATTTATTATTAAGATTATTTTTGGGCTGATGCTTGATTAGCTGACTGCTTATTACCCAAAAGCATTTCAATATTAAGCTCCATCTTTTTCTCCATGATAGGTCCTTCAAAGCCCATCTTTTTAAATTTAATATTCCCATCGTTACCTAAAATATAAGTTGTGGGAAGCCCCCGTACGCCAAAAGCTTTCGAAGCTTTTGAGTTAACATCATAGTACATAGGAAAAGTGTAGTCCTGTTCTTCCCTCCACTTTAGGATATCTTCGATTGAATCTGTGCGCCCGTCATTAACAATCATAAATTTAACATCAGAATTTTTCTGATACTTTTCGTACATATTTTGAAAATGAGGAAAAGAATCAATGCAAGGTCCGCACCAGGTTGCCCAAAAGTCAATGATTACTATTTTGTCATCGAGGGTACTTGTATCGATTTTATTGCCGTCAAGATCTGTAATATGATCTAGGGAGGGGGCTTCTTTATTAAGACGCTCCTTTGTATATTTTTTAATCATTTCCTCTTCCCAAGCGCTATCAATTTTTTGGATTTTCTCTTGAAATCCTGCATCAGATCCATTGTACGCAATATAGGCTTCTCTTAATTTATCTTTGTATTCTTTATTGGTGGGCTCATCCATCAATATTTCCCAATAGATATCAAAGGCTTCCTTTGGTCGATCCGTCTGTATATATAACTGAGCAATATTCTTCTTAGAGGATCTGGTATCTGCCAATTCGGTAGCTTTTTGAAGTGTCTTTTCAGCTTTTTCGAGCTGGTCCATTTTCATCTGGATCAATCCCATTGTTGCCAGCACTCTGCTTTTATCTTTTTTCCGTTCTTTGGTTGCTACCGAATCTTCAACATGTCCTTCGATAAATTCATCTTTGCTGATAAACCGAACAGATCCAACAGCTTCTTTGGGTACAGCTGCTAAAGCTTTTTCTGCATAGGAAAGTGCCAGTTCCAGACTGTCGCCTTGTTCAGCAAATCCATTGGCAATATTGTTTAATTGGTTTGCTTTCCAAGGCCAGTTGCTCATTTTAATCTTTTTAGCATATTCGACCATCTTTTCGGTGTCACCTTCTTTTTTGTAATAATCAAATAGCTGTTCATATGTATTGGTTCGGGTTATCTCGGATTCAGTATGTTCTAGAATTTTTAAAAGAGCATCTAACATTTCGGGCGAATGTTCCATATCCCGAACTTTTCCACGGATATCCCTAATAGCCATTCGGCCGGTAGGATATTTTTCAATGGCTTTTTTTCTGATTGAATCAGCTTTCGGGTTATCTCTCATAATTCGGTAAGCCCGAACCAGTTTACTAAGGGATTCTTCTGAGTCTGAATTTTGCTCAAAATTTTCCTTTATGATCTGAGACGCTTCTTTTTGCAACTGTTCTTTTTTGAATGGTTCGAGCCTCATTCGCGCATTTAGCAATCGCAATTCGGTAAATTTATCATCTGGATTAGCCTCAAGTTGCTTCTTGTACAATTCAACCCTCACGGAATCTGCTTTAGTGGGATTCTGATATCGTTTGCGGAGACTGAATGCCTTTTGCTGATAAACTCCATCAACCGGGTTACCATTTTTATTGTAAACGTAGGTTTCATAAAGATGATCACCTATACCTTTATCTGTTTTGCCATCTGATTTAAAATAAAAGGAAGCAAATTCTGCATAGTCAGGTACGTTCCATGATACGGCCCAACGGTCACCTTGCTGTTTCATATCCAGCTTGTCTGGCAGTTCATAAAAATTCGAGTGACCGAAAACCAGCGTTAAATCATTCGGATTAGAAATGTCAGCCCTCTCGGCAGAGGGATTATAGTGAACTTCGATGGTATCTCCAGCTGTGGGCTTTTCCGGGCTAATCGTAACTGGACTTTGTTGAGCCAAACCAGAAAGTGCCGGCATCAGTAGTAGTAATATCGTTCCAATGATTCGTTGTGAAGAGTTCATAATGCAGGAGCTATTTTAATGAGTATTAACGGATCATTTTTTTATACTAATTTTAATAACCTATTGTTACGCAATGATTTGTTTTAACCTACAATGTGTTTTTTTATCCATAATTACTCAATAATACTAATAAAGTAGTATTATAATGTAAACTCTAAGATGAATAAACTAACTGCTGGGGTAGAAGTTATTACATCCCGCAGTCGGTTTAATGAATAAGGGTTTTATGCTGAGGGGATAGTAGGCTTAGGAAGGAATGTTAGCCAATGGCCTTGGTTATGCGGTTTTGCAAGGCTTGCACGATGGGGTTTTGGAGCTGTTCACTCGAGAATGGTTCAACAAACACATACTCCAGCTGCTGGTGGTCGGCATGTCGAAAGCGATCATACAATTCGTGCGCCATCTTGTTGAAATCCCCTTTGTAATGAATAACCTGATCACTTTTTCGGGGAACAGGGCGGCTATGCATTAGGTAGATGGCTTCATGTACAAAAGTGGTATCACTGCTGCTTATCCACTGCACTTTTGCTTCGGGGGTATAGTGCGAATATTTGGTGCCGGGACTTTTGGCCGTTTTATCTTTAGAAGATCGGCTATTCTGAATGACTTTCTTGCCAGTAACTTTTGTAATCTCATTGG
>CAYNKF010000042.1:0-11247 GCA_964397705.1 uncultured Balneolaceae bacterium
AGGAAGCGTAGGTCCCCGCCCGCTCTCTTTTTTTTATGCTAAGGTGATCCTTCTTGGGGTCACCTTTTTTTGTTTAATATTGGGTTGGAATTAAATTTTGGTAGATAAGATTTCAGCTTTTTCTTTATACCAGTCATGAAAGGTATCATTGGCAATTCGTTCTTTTACCTTATCCATCAACCATAAATAGAACGTGAGATTATGAAGCGAGGCCAATTCTAATCCGAGTAATTCATCATTACGAAATAGGTGATGGATATATGACATCTTATACTTTTGGCACAAGTCTGTGGGGAAGTCAGGATCCAATGGTTTCTGGTGATTCTTCCATTTGGCATTGCGGATATTTATATATCCATTTCGGGTAAATATTTGACCATTACGGGCATTCCTTGTTGGTAATACGCAATCGAACATATCGATACCCCGAGCAATGGCATGTAAAAGATTTTCGGGTTTGCCTACGCCCATCAGGTAACGCGGTTTATCTTCAGGTAGATAGTCAGTATTGAGGTCCGTCATTTCATACATCAATTCGGTGGGTTCCCCTACACTGAGTCCACCTATGGCAATGCCTTCAAAATCCAGATCCGTTACAAATTTTGAGGACTCTATTCTTAGATCTTCATAAGTGCCACCTTGAACGATGCCGAACTGAGCTTGTTTGTGACCGTATTTAGGTTGGGTGTTCAAAAATGCTTCACGGCCACGCTTTTCCCAGCGATGAGTAAGTTCCATCGATTCTTTTGCATATTCATAGCTGCTGGGATAGGGTGGACACTCATCCAAAACCATCATGATATCTGAACCGAGAGTGCGCTGGATATCCACAATATTTTCTGGAGTGAACATGTGTTTTGAACCGTCCAGATGACTTTTAAACTTTGCCCCATCTTCGGTTAGTTTGCGATTATCGGACAGTGAAAAAATTTGATATCCCCCGGAATCTGTTAAGATAGGTCGATCCCAATTGATAAAAGAGTGAAGCCCACCGGCGTTTTCAATAATATCACAGCCGGGACGTAAATAAAGGTGATAGGTGTTACCCAGTATTATTTGAGCTTTTACTTTGTCGATAAGCTCATCCTGTTTTACGGCTTTTACCGTACCTAAGGTACCTACCGGCATAAATATGGGGGTCTCGATTTCTCCGTGATCAGTGGTAAGTGTACCCAGCCGGGCTTTAGTTGATGACGCAATCTTCTCTAAATTAAACAATGGTAATAAATATTAATAAGTTAGCAATTCTTTTATATTCTTAAGCGCTGAAGATAGGAAAATTATTTATGCAACATTAATAAGCTATTTCTTATCCTTAGTACCTTTTTAGAGAAACAAAGGTATCCATTAAAAGTTGAAATAATTATTTGAACACGGTTTATGTCTAACGAGACATTAGTAATAATTCCTACATATAATGAAGCAAACAATATTTCGGAGCTTATTGATGAAGTATTAAATCAGGATGAAAATATTGATTTGTTGATTGTTGATGATGGATCACCTGATGGAACAGCTAATTTAATCAAAAAAGCTCAAAATAAATTTGGAGAGCGGTTGTATCTGATTGAGCGATCCGGAAAACTTGGACTGGGTACAGCATATGTAGAAGGATTTAAATATGGACTTGACCATAACTATTCATATATCTGTGAGATGGATGCCGATTTTTCTCATAATCCGGAAGATCTTCCGAAATTAATTGCAGAAGTAAAGTCTGGAGCTGCGGATGTGGCCATTGGATCGCGATATGCCAAAGGAATAAGTATTATTAATTGGCCGTTGAGCCGATTGATTTTATCGTATAGTGCTAACCTTTATGCACGATTTGTTACCGGATTACCAATCTTTGATACTACGGCGGGATTTAAATGTATTCATAGAAAAGTACTTGAAGGTATTTCAGTAGATAAAATCCGGTCGAACGGTTATGCTTTTCAAATTGAGCTTCATTTTAGGGCATGGCAAGCCGGGTTTTCGCTAAAAGAAGTTGCTATTATTTTTCGTGAACGCGAAGAAGGAGTATCAAAAATGTCAAAATCTATCGTTTTGGAAGCTATCTGGAGGGTATGGACACTGAAAATTCAAAGTATTTTTGGGACGCTTTAGACAGTAAGATAACTTCTTAATATCTTCGGATTTGTTCTTATATTTGAAGTCATTTTTAAGTGATAAAATTCGTTTATGCAGTATTTAGATTTTGAACAACCTATAGCCGATCTGGAAAAAAAGATCAAAGAGCTGAGTGAATTGTCTGTTGCGGATGATGATGTTCTTTCGCCCGAGATAAAACGGCTCGAAAAACGTGTTGATAATCTGCGAGAATCAATATTTACAAATTTAACACGCTGGCAACGCGTGCAGCTGGCACGTCATCCCGATCGGCCATATACGCTGGATTATATCTATAAAATCACTGAAAATTTTGTTGAGATACATGGTGACCGGTATCACAGTGATGATAAGGCCATTGTTGGGGGATTTGCTACAATAGACGGTCAATCGGTAGTTATTATGGGACATCAAAAAGGCCGTGATACTCAAAGCCGTCAATATCGTCGGTTTGGGATGGCCAATCCCGAAGGGTATCGCAAAGCCCATCGTTTGATGAAGCTGGGCGAAAAGTTTGATATTCCGGTTATTACGTTGCTCGATACGCCCGGTGCTTATCCTGGGCTGGAGGCCGAAGAGCGTGGTCAAGCTGAAGCTATCGCAAAAAATCTAAAGATGATGGCTACCCTAAAGGTACCTATTATTACGGTTGTGATTGGAGAAGGCGCCAGTGGAGGAGCCATTGGCATTGGTATGGGCAATGAGGTCTATATGATGGAGAATACTTGGTATTCAGTTATTTCTCCGGAATCATGTTCATCTATTTTGTGGAAGACATGGGATTATAAGGAACAGGCAGCAGCTGTACTAAAACTTACCGCTGAAGATCTAGAGGGAATGGGTATTATCGATGGGATTATCAAAGAGCCGCTCGGTGGTGCTCATCGCGATTCTGATCAGGCTGCTAAAGCAGTTAAGGAACAAATTCTGGAATCCCTAAAACAATTAAAGAAAAAGTCTCCCGAAAAGTTGGTTGAATCCCGTATTGATAAATATGCCAACATGGGTGAGTTCAAAAAAGTATCTAACAAGAAGTAGACGAGAGTTCATTGTTTCCCGATAAAGATCCAATTTATAGCTATAATCATCAGTTGCGCAGTCGCTATGGCGAAACCGATCAAATGGGGTACGTTTATTACGGACGATACCTGGAATATTTTGAAGAAGCGCGTACCGAGATGATACGGTCAATTGGATTACCCTATGCCAAGTTAGAGCAAAATGGGATTATGCTCCCGGTCATTCACACACAAGTGGATTACAAATCACCGGTTTTTTATGATGAGCTAATGGATGTAGAAGTATTACTGTTTGATATCCCTGTCGTGAGGCTGGAAACATATTATTATGTCAAAACAAAGCGAAGAGAAACTCCACATATTCAGGGGAAAGTTGAGCTGTGTTTTATGAAAGAAGATACTCGCAAGCCCTGCCGGGCTCCATCTGATTTTGTAAATGGGTTAAAGAAAGTAATCAACGGTTAATGCTGTTATGCAAATACGCCAGCCAATACTATATGGATCGGTATTTCTATTGGCTTCTATAGTTGTAGTTGTGGCTATCGGTGGTGGTTTGTTTTATCAATCTGCTCCATGGATTTTACAATGGCAGCACCAGACTTTTTATAGTTTATGTCATCAAATTGCTGATCGTTCGTTTTGGATTAACGGGCAACCTATGGCCGTCTGTAGCAGATGTATAGGGATTTATTCTGGTTTTGTATTGGGATGGTTGCTATTACCCGTACTCTCCTTAATAAATAGTATGAGACTGACCTATATAAAGAAAATTGTGGTATTTGTGCTATTATTTAATCTTATTGATGCTGCTGGTAATTTCTTTGGACTATGGCATAACACATTGATTTCTCGGACGATCTTAGGTGGAATGCTGGGAAGTTCAGCAGCACTAATTTTTGTCGGAGATTTTTTTCATCATAACTAAAAAAAGGGGATAATTATGGATGAATTAGCAGAACAACAAGCAGAGCAGCAAAACGAGCCGCCGTATTGGACATCGGTAGGGATAGCAGGATTAATATTTGGGATTATTGTTTTCGCACTCTCACTGGTAACAAGTTATGCAATGATTAATTCCGAGCCTACCGGATCGTTATTTTCACCGGTACAGCTGCTGGGAGTTTTTGTTTGTTTAGTGGGTGCCTTTGGTGCTATGTTGGCTACTTGGCACTATGCAAATGAATATAATATTAGCATAAAACTGGGCAAAGGAGCACTCATCGGATTATTTACCGGTATCTGTATTGCCTTGGTAACCGTGGTGTTTAACCAGATTTGGCAATTTGTTGATCCTGATATGACGCAAAAATTAATTGACAGTACAATTGCTAATTTTGAGGCGTCAGAATTGCCCGATGCTCAAAAGCAGCAAATGATTGATTCTACGGTCCAAAGTATGCGAGACCAAAATAGTATTGGTACTCAGCTTTTATATAATCTGCCTATGTATGGAATCTTGAATGTCTTAACAGGCATGATTGGAGCCAAGCTATTTGGAAAAAAAGAAGGATAATTTAGGCCATTACTTAAGTTAGTGAATAAAAAATCATCTAAATCAGGTTTTCTCAATTCTAATTATCAATCATGGGCTGAGCGCAATGGTTTTTCTGACTGGGCCCTGGCTCTGCTTTGGATTATAGCGGCTTTTATCCTCTTTCAGCTTACAGCCTCGGTTGTTGCTATTGCACTAATGCTGATGGAGAGCGGTGTTAGCGCAGATGCCAACAAGATGATGTCGCAACTTACGGAAAACCTGGATCTTCTTTTTATCGGTAACTCATCGGGACAAATATTATTTCTGGGATTGGCAACTTGGTTTTTTACACGTTTGCATAGTTCTAAGGAAGACAGAAAAAAATTTCTTCGTTTTTCTATTCAGTCCGATACTTTTCAAAAATCAGTCATCACAGTTGTATTAATTATTGCAATACAACCTGCTATTTGGTTTTTATCCTGGCTTAATGCTCTGGTTCCCGTCCCCGAAATGTTTAGCAATATGCAAAATACGCAGATGCAGATGATCGAAAATTATCTGCGTGGTGATCACTTGCTGTTGCTTACCTTATTTCATGTAGCGCTGGTACCGGCTATTTGTGAGGAAACGCTCTATCGTGGCTACGTAATGAGTGCATTTCAAAAAAGTTGGGGTATCTGGCCGGCCATTATCGTATCGGGATTACTTATTGGATTATAGCATATTCAGCTTAGTAATTTAATACCACTTACAACACTTGGGATGTTATTCGCATACCTCACCTGGGCCTCAGTAAGTATTATACCAGCTATTGTCGCGCATTTAATTAATAATGATGGAAGCGTGTTGGTGGGGACCTATTATCCCGAATCAGCTTTTGCGGAAATTACACCAGAATCAATGCCACCGTTGTGGGCTGTAATAATCAGTCTGTTAATTTCTGCTTATATTGTATATTGGATGTACAACAGAAATGAAATTTACACCAATGTTGGAGGTTAATTATGCTAAAAGGTTCTGAACCAAATGATATTGAAAACTGGGCTTGTATTTTGGAGGGCGGTACCGAATACGAAGTAGAAAGTGCTAAAAATTACCTTGCCAGCCTTGATATCCCTTCTAACATCTTGTCTAAGCGAGATTCCTCGTTTAGTGTCAATTATGGTGAAATGGGGATGGTATATTTATATGTGCCGAATGAGTACGAAGAGGAAGCAAGAAAAGCATTGGCCGAATTTGAGTTGCCGGAAGAAGGAAACAACGAAGAAGAATAATTGATCTGTGACTGAGCTTACTAAACGCATTCTATTTGCTGTACCGGCTGCGGCTTTCTTTATATTTATTACATGGCTTGGTGACTTTTATTTTGTTGGGTTAATTACTCTTGTTGCCCTTTTTATTCAGCGAGAGTTATCCATGTTGGCATCAGGGGCTGGATTTGAACCTGACAACCTATTTCCGTATACCATTGGATTGTGGATATTATTGAGTCCCTACTTGCCCCATGTTCTTGCCATCGGAATGGGCATCTTTCTGCTATTTATAGCCATTCAAATTTTTAAATCTGGGGATTATGCTCTAAAACAGGTAATTGGTACGTTCTTTTGTGGTATTTATGCTCCTCTTGGTTTGTTGGCTATTATTTTGATCAGAAATACAGGGGCTGTCGAAGTTGGGTTTGCATTGACGATGTGCCTGCTGTTAATGGTTTGGGGGAATGATGTGTTTGCCTATTTCGGGGGTAAGTATCTTGGGAAACGTAAATTAGCTCCTGCCATCAGTCCCAATAAAACTTGGGAGGGTTTTTTCTTTGGAATTCTTGGAGCACTGGTCGGATTAATTATTGCTTATTTTTCAGTACCGGTTGACCTTCCGGTCTCACTACTTGTGTTAGCTCCTGCTACTCTACTGATCAGCATATTCGGTCCTATTGGTGATTTAACTGCCAGTAGAATTAAGAGGGCGGCTAATGCAAAAGATGCATCTGATATTCTACCCGGTCACGGAGGATTTTTTGATCGTTTTGATGCTTTAATTTTAGCTAGTCCCGCATTTTATATTTACCTGTACGCACTTAAAATTTCAGGATATGTTTCGTTTTAAGCTCGACTTTAAAAAGTTAGAACTTATACCTTCTCATCCATTTACAATAGCACGTGGGACCAAAGAAACAGTCCCAAACGTGTTGGTCAAGTTAACCGCTAATGGTGTTACCGGATTGGGAGAAGCTGGTCCCAATAGTCGGTATGATGAAGATGCCGATAGTGTAATTGATTTTATAAAACAACTTCCGAGCTCTTTTTTTGATGAGGTTGATTCCGCGGATATACTTCGGGATAAACTGCAACAATTCGATCAGCCTGTACAGTCTGCCAAGACAGCCATAGAAATGGCTTGGCTGGATTGGTGGGGCAAAAACAAAGGACAGCCGCTTTGGAAGTTATGGGATGCTCCTTCACAAACAACGCCACCGACCTCTTTTACTATTGGTCTTGATGAAATTGATGTAATGCAGCAAAAAGTAGAAGAGGCAGAAGGGTATCCGATATTAAAAGTTAAGCTCGGCACGGATCGGGACGAAGAAATCATTCAGGGGATTCGCGAAGTATCAGATCAGATTATTCGGGTGGATGCCAATGAAGGGTGGGAGGAATTGGCTGCAGCTAAAGAAGCTATTCGTTTTTTGGCTGATCAAAATGTTGAATTTATTGAGCAGCCTATGCCTGCCTCATGTAGGGAGGAGTTGGTTCAGCTTAAAGAGTGGTCGCCATTACCTATAGTCGCGGATGAGAGTTTTGTAGGAAGAGAGCACTTAGATGAGATAGCTGAACAGTTTGATGGGATTAATATCAAGCTGCAGAAAGTAGGAAGTTTAGTTGAGGCTTCTAAGTTAATTGAAAAGGCCCGTGAGCGAAATCTTGAAGTGATGATTGGATGCATGATCGAGAGTTCACTGGGGATCTCCGCAGGAGCACTATTGGGAACTTGGGCCGACTACGTAGATCTCGATGGCCATCTACTGATCAGTAATGATCCCTTTACGGGATTGACGCTTACGAAAGAAAAGAAAATAAAACTTGCAAATTCGCCTGGATTAGGGGTATCTCAAAATTAGGAAGGACTACTGGTTTTCGTAGTTTTTGCAATCAGTATAAATGCAATGATGGTAAGCATGATAAGCACGGCATTTCGAATCAGGGTAAATTCCAGCCCGGATGCAAAACCAAAGGCGCCAAAGCAGCCACAGTTTTCAACTGACATTCCCTGAAAGTAAAAGTATGAAAGCACTGTAGAGAAGCCGCCAAGCATAGCTAACGTACCTGCTAAAGCCCATTTTAAAAGTTTATTCCAGATCAACAAGACAGCCAATATGATTTCGATAATGGATGTTATAATCACAATAAAATTCGCATATTCAATAAGCCAGTAGTATTCAGTAGCCAACAACTCAACGAGATATCGGGCTTCAGAACCGCTGATGAGTTTTCCTACTCCTGAAACCAAAAATAGAATCCCCAAGAGTAAACGAATGACTGTTAATGATTTATTGAGATACGATTGATTCATTACAAAACTGATTCTTTATGGAATGCTACTGAGATTCTAAATGTAATAGCTTCATACGAATAAAAAAGAAAATATTTATGAACATTTTAATCACCGGCGGTACTGGTTTTATAGGATCCTATTTGCGAACAATGCTACTTCAGGAGGGGCATTTTTTAATTATTGTAAGTAGATCCCCAAAAAGATACGAGGATGAAACCGCAAAAAATCAGCAATTTGTCTCTTGGGATGATAATCTTGTACCAAATATGGAGGAAGCAGATGCAGTTATTAACTTAGCGGGCTCCTCCATATTTGGTACCCGATGGACTGATGAAGTGAAAGAAAAGATCTATTCAAGTCGTATAGAGTGCACAGAACAACTCGTTGAAGCAATTAAAGAAGCTAAAAATCCGCCAGAGGTTATGATTTCTGCTTCTGGAGCTGATTATTACGATCCGGCTGGTGATACGGTATTAGATGAGTCGGCCCCTTCCGGGGACAGTTTTCTGTCCAAAGTATGTGTAGATTGGGAAGAGGCTGCCCAGCCAGTGACCGAGTATGGGGTTCGTTTAACAAATCCTCGCATTGGTGTTGTGCTTGAAAAAGACGGTGGAGCCCTGGAACAGATGTTACTGCCCTTCAAACTTTTTGTTGGCGGACCGATTGGAAGTGGAGAACAATATTTTCCTTGGATTCATATGCTGGATCTTTGTCGCGGCTTAATATATCCGTTGCAAGATAAAGAGCTTGAAGGCCCCTACAATTTAAATGCTCCCAATCCAGTGACAATGAATGAATTTGCCAATGAATTGGCATCCCAACTACATCGTCCGTCATTGTTTAGAGTACCGGAATTTGTTTTGGATATAGTATTGGGTGAAGCTGCAAATCCGGTAATAACGAGTAAACGCATGCAACCTAAAAAGCTGCAGCAGCATGGTTTTGAGTTTAAATTTGGTTTCTTGCGACAAGCATTAGGGGATATTCTCTAACAAGGTTAATATTCTTTGGAATCTTCGCCATTCCATTATTGCTTTTCTTCATTCTCACCAAATATGGTCCATGTGCGCAATCCTTCCCGCGTTTGGGCAATGAGCTCATTGTATCCATCGCTGTCAATATCTGTAACAATGGGGTACTGCATGCCGCTGGTAGGGACGGAATAAATACGTTCTCCTTCCATGATCTCCCATGCATAAAGGCGGCCGAAGTTTGCCAATGCGACAATATCTTTTTGCCCATTCTTATCAATATCTGATACAAAGGGAGAAAACATGGGGGCGGCCGGTTGACCCATACTCTGTGTAAATCGTAATTGCCCTTTCTGATTAATTAAAAATACCGAACCATTTGAGCTCATTGTTAAAATCATCGGTTCCTGATAGGTCTGGGTTTCATCTTGAACAGTTAAATTATGAACAGAGGGCGTTCCTATGAGGGCACTGTTTGAGGCATACACAGCTTCGATATCAGACGATTCAGTACTTGTTTCAAAGACATTTAGTGAATCAGCAAATAGTTGGTTGGGGCCTATTGAATAAAGATAACCGTCGGCCGCGTTTCCTAAAATATTGCCTTCATAAAGAACGGGATAGCCATTTAACGAAGCGTTAATGAATTTTGGGAAGCCATCTCTATCATTGCCATTTGCACGCCATCCATGAAGTGCGTTTTCAGCAAAAGCAAATATGGTTGTTGCCCCTTGATAATTGGCAATGGTCGGGTTGGTTGTGATCTCTGCATTTGTAGTAATTGGCCAGCCGTTTATGTTTTCACCTCTACCATTCATAAGGTGTAGCTTTCTATCTGCAGTAGCAACCAGGGCATTTGGTAATCCGTCTCGGTCGATATCTTCTACCACTAATGGAGAAGTAATTTTTTCGTCGAGTTCAAAAGGAAACTTGGGTAGTGGCTCTCCATTGTCATCCCATCCATAAACTTTATTGCCGGCCGCAAGAAGAATTACATTTTGATTGGTTGCATACCAGTCATAGACAACGGGAGAACCAATCGGAGTATCGGAGCCGGTGTTTGTTCGCATCACAACTGTCCCATCGGCTGCAAGAGCATATAGCTCTCCGGATTGTGTAGCAAAAATAACTTCGTCTCTGTCACTGCCGCCAATATCAGCTAAAATTGGTTTGCCGGTTAAATCGGAACCTGTGGGAAATAACCATTTTTCTTGATAAGGGGCCGAGCGGTCTTCTGTTTGATATGCTTTTAAACTGAATGAGAACTTTTCGTCATTGCTTGCAGTCGTCGATGCGGTTAGGATATCAAATTTTGAGGTGAGCGCATTGAGATAGTTATTTGGGGATAAAAAAGGTTCTATAAATGAATAAAAATCACTATTACCAATAAAGAATCCGCTGATTTCTTCGGGAAGTTCCTCTTTAATATCCCGAAATGACTGCTCATAGTACATGGTACGACGACGGCTACGGTCAGAGGAAACCCCCTCGACAAGTCCTTTGCGTTTAGAGATCGCTACAACATCACCGATGATTCCCAGATAAAAATTCTGGAACGTGCAAAATGAGCTTCCTATTAGCTGGGCAATAGCATTGCTTTGAATGACGTATGTACCGTTGCTGCGTTGAATGTAATCATCGCGGGTTAGTGAATTAAGTGCCCGTCGCAAAGCGGGGACATCTGAAATCTTTCGCAGAAAGAGGTGTTCACCGGTAGAAAGGAATCCGGACTGTGCATACATTACCAAAGAAAACTCCGGTTCAAGCGTTTTTGCAATATCTGAATACGTGATTTGATCCGCGATAAGAACGGAGTCTAAACGCGTAGTGTCGTTTAGAGAAGTTGGTGGTACTTTTCTTGGTGCAAGACGAAATAATCCTGCTGCAGCTGCATTAGACGAAATATATTGATCTAAAACAATGGGAGCATTTGTAGATGACACCGCTGCTACTAAATCAGATGGGATTTTTTCATTAAGCGGAACCGTTCCGGCAAGTTCTAGTATGCTACCTTGGCCTTCGTCTTCTTGTTTGACAGATAATATTGTTGGTTCTGTACCTTCAAGGGCATTTTTGATCATCGGTCGATAGGTAACCATGGATAGCTGTTCTACCCACTTAT
>CAYNKF010000043.1:0-11149 GCA_964397705.1 uncultured Balneolaceae bacterium
TAAAAAAGGCCAAGAGTTTGCTGAAAGTTTAGGAGCTACGTGGGCCGGGGGATCTAAAACGATGCCTCCCGATAAATTAGACGCCGCTATCATCTTCGCACCCGTGGGTCCGCTTGTTCCACAAGCACTAAAAGCAGTTAAAAAAGGAGGTAGTGTCATCTGTGCAGGCATTCATATGAGTGATATCCCAAGTTTTCCATACAGCGATCTGTGGGAAGAGCGATCCATCGAGTCTGTAGCTAACCTTACACGTCGCGATGGGACTGAGTTCATGCAACTAGCTCCTGAAGTCCCGATTGAATCTCAAGTTACCACCTACTCCCTTGCGGATGCCAACCAAGCACTTAATGATTTACGAGCCGGAAAATTTGATGGATCGGCCGTACTCACTATCAGCGGTGAGTAATATTGCTTGCCCAGATAAGTTGTGACATAAAGCCCTATTATTTGTATCTTTGCGGGCTATATTAGCAGATAAAAATAATCCGAGTTCTTCTAACCACATTTATACCCATGCACGATATTGTTTTAATCCCAGGCGATGGAATTGGCCCCGAAATCACTAAATCTGTAACTACCATTTTGGATGAAGCCGGTGCAGACATTAATTGGATTGAATGCACCGCCGGACTTACAGCACAGGAAGAGCTCGGTAATCCCCTGCCCGATGAAACCCTGGATGCTATTGATCAGTATCGACTTGCACTTAAGGGGCCTCTGACGACTCCTGTAGGAGCCGGATTCCGCTCCGTTAATGTTGCAATGCGCAAAAAATTCAACCTCCACAGTAACATTCGTCCAGCCAAAACACTGCCACATATCCACAGCCGATATGAAGATGTTAACTTGGTAATGTTCCGCGAAAACACTGAAGGACTTTACATAGGCAAAGAGCAATGGGTTAAAGAAAACAGTCATGCCGAAAGCATCGCCGTTGTCACCCGTGAAGCTAGTGAAAAAGTAATACGTTCAGCTTTTGAATACGCTAAAAAGAAAGGACGAAAAAAAGTCACTTTGGTACACAAAGCCAATATTCTAAAATTTACCTGCGGCCTTTTTATGGAAGTGGGAGAAGAAATTTCCAAGGATTATCCAAACATTGAATATGAAGATCTGATTGTCGATAACATGGCCATGCAGATGGTCCTGGATCCGAAACAGTTTGATGTCATAGTTACCACAAATTTATTTGGAGATATCCTTTTTGATCTTGCTTCTGGACTGGTAGGCGGACTGGGGCTTACAGGGGCTGCAAATATAGGCGATGATGCCGCTATGTTTGAAGCTGTTCACGGCTCAGCTCCTGATATTGCAGGACAAAATAAAGCCAATCCTATCGCATTCTTACTCTCTGCCTTGATGATGCTTGAACATATTGGAGAAGATGATTTAGCTGATAGAATTAGGCAAGCAGTATATTATACACTGGAAAATAAAGAGGTTTGCACACCCGATATTGGCGGAAGTGGTTCTACCACTTCATTTACCAAAGCCGTATGCTACAATCTGCGCAAGTAAATGCTGGCTTTATCCCTATTAGGTTTTCAGCTATTACGTAATCAAAGATTGATAAACTGCACATCCATAGTCTTGGTATCTAGCAGGGCTATGGTGGCTTCTTCGTCAAATCCATGAGCCGTACCGGGATTTACCGCTAAGGTGTTGTCGACAAATTCGACCCCCTTTTCGTGCGTATGGCCGGATACCACCACATCATATTTGCCGCAGCGTTCTAATGCTTCGGTTATGGGTACATCGGTCCCGTGATATAATGCAATGGTTTTGTTATTGACAACTAATTCGCCGAAGCCTCCTAAATGCGTCGCTCCAATTTCATTAAATTTTTGCAAGATCAAATAATGGTCTCCATCATTATTGCCAAAAACGCCCTTTAACGGTAGACCTTGGAAAGGCGGAATAGTAAAAGGACTACAGAAATCACCGGCATGTAATACAAGCTCTATATTGCGTTCTCCAAATATTGTGACTGCTTTTCCGATATTGCGAACATGATCATGAGAGTCTGAAATGAGTCCAATCAACATAGTTTTTATCATTTTTTTGGCTTTGTAAATAGTTATAAGATTTATTAGGAGATTTCAAATTATTGGAACTCAGTAATATTATTGGCTTTAAAAGAAGTAATTTCTATTATTATCGCTCTAATTGACTAATAACCTTAAACGGAGGCACTATCATTATGAAAAAACTATCACTGTTCGTATTGGCATTATCCATTATCTGTTTCATTGGGATGCCAACCACCACAACAGCCCAAGATTTTGAAGGTATTATTTATTTTGAAATGGCAGACTTAGCCAAACAGGGTATGGGGGAAATGCCATATATGGTCAAGGGAAATAAAGGTCGTATGGAGCTAAACCACCAGGGCCAGAAAAATGCCATGCTCATGCTTCCTGATGAGTCCAAAATGGTGATGATTATTGAGCAGATGAACGGTTATATTGAAATGGATCTCAATAACGATAAAATTGGCAAATCAGAAATGGATAACGCTTCTGAGCCAGACATGACTAATACCGGCGAAACCAAGACTATTGCCGGAAGAACCTGCGAAGTTTGGAGAATGCAATCGGAAGACGGCACTTTTGAAACCTGTATGGCCAAAGGTATGGGTACTTTTATGATGCCTCAAAACCAAATGCAAAAACGCAACGCGCCGGCCTGGGCTAAAAAGTTTGCAGAAAATGGATCTATGCCCCTTGAAATTGTTGAAATTAAGAACGGAAATCGCACTGTTCAGATGAAGGCCACAAAGATTGTAGAAAAATCACTTTCTGATGATCTCTTCAAGGTCCCGGAAGGATATCGTAATATGAGCGGCATGATGAAAGGCATGCAAAATCGGAATTAGGGCTCTTTTTATTTGACCTACTTTATAAAAAAGCGATACCCCAATTAAGGGTGTCGCTTTTTTTTGCTACTCCATCTCTGCAAGCAACTCCTCTGCTTGTCGGCGGTAATCTTTTTCGGCCTCCGCTTCTATCACATTATTCAGTATCCTTTTCGCTTTGTCTCTACTGCCATTGCTAGCTAGCAATTTTCCGGACAAATATCCCGATACAACATAAAAGGAGCGATTTTCTGTATCCGGAAGCTCTTTACCCAATGCAAAAGCCCTGGTATAACAGTCTAAAGCCTCATGAACACGTCCTCTCTTTTCCAAAATGCGTCCCTTCCAAGTTAGCAACTCCTCTTGCACTACCTTTAGATCCGGAAGACCTTTTTCACTCCACCGATGTAAATTTCGTTCAATTAATGCTAAGGCTGCATCAAAACGTGACTGTTTATAATAGCTCTTTACTAAAATCCGGATATAGTAACTGTTATTAGGATATTGACGATGTAGCTTTTCAAAATTACGAACAGCCACTCCAAAATTATTTTCATAGTTGTAATGAATATTTCCCAAAAAATAAGTGGCTTCCGCTCGTGCAAAAATTGCGTTTTGTGATGCTTCCTCTATTGCTTCCAGCCCTTTTTGTTTATCACCGTCAGGCAGTGCCCAGCTAACGGTTTTTACCGCGGGATATACATCAGGAATATAATCCAAATAATAGAGCTTTAATCCCTCAGCAAGCTTCAAATCATTCAATTCAGGCTGAATATCAAGTAGATAATTATAAGCCTGTATTGCCTTGCGACCATAATTAAGACTGGTTATCCACTGCTCGCGATTTGCATATTGACGCGCCATGTAGCCATTACTTATTGCTCGAATCAACAGTCCGTCTACATGCTTTGGGTGACGATGAAGCAATTTACCCGCTTGATAGTCAGTCTTTTTCATCATCTCAAAAAATTCCTCATCGTGCGAGCGATCATGAAGATCGGTCAACACCGTCCACCAGAGTTGCATACCTTCAAAAAGAGACCACAAAGGATGAGCCGGGAATTTCTCTTGCCATACAGCCAGTTGCTCCTCGGCACCCTCAAAATTCAAATTATACACTGAGTCGACAGCTGCCTTTGCATCCGTTCTAAAATCCTGATTATTAATCAGTTCCGGAGCCTGTGCGTATGTGGGACAAGCAAAGGTTACAGCAAAGAATAGAAGAAATATGTAGCGGAAAATTTTCACTTTTTTACTGTAATAACTAATCCGGTGGCCACTTATTTTAAATGGGACTGAAACCAGTTCCCAGTTATATCTATAACCTTTGCAAATGGTTCCGGAAATGTATCGGATTCAAATGGATGTGCGGTATCAAAGGTATGGCCAGAATTGGGGATTAACTCAATTTTCTTATCCTCAGCGGCGCAATGCTCATACAACTTTTCTGCCTCACTGTAAGGTACTCCCTCATCCCCTTTAGAATGGATAAAAAAGGCCGGTATATCTAATTCCCCGACGCGTTTAACAGCCATCAGACGATCAGCATTTTTTATGGCATCTTTATACACTACATCTTTAACCGGCATTATTTGACCGGTCCGCCCATTTTTGATTTCTGTGACGCCCTTTTCTTCCCAGTCCTTGATCATATCATCACTCCACCGGGCATTGTAATCGGCCACTGCCGACCATGTGACTAAACATTTAATTTCGGGATATTCGGCTGATGCGGCCACGGCTGTATGTCCGCCGCGAGAATGTCCCAAAACACCAATTGTATCGGTATCGAATTAACAACCTTGAACCGTAATATCTTTTTCTTTCAACGCCTCGATGACCGTTCTTACATCATCCAAATCCTGGCTCAGTGTTTCACGAGCAAACAGATCAAGCTGATCAAATTCAGTCATACTTTCACCCACTCCATTGAGCGAGAAGTTCATCGCCAAAACACCAAAGCCATTCTTACTGAGCTCCCTGCATGCATCCGGAAAGGCGCCCCAGTCTTTAAATCCCTTAAATCCATGCAGAAATAATATTACCGACAAACGATCCTCTTTGCTATCTGCCGGATAGTATAAATCGTAATAGATGGGTAAATTTTCGTTAGATGGTACCGAACCTGTAATCTTTGAAATCTTAATATCCTTCATGAATATGACTACGCTTATTCAATTTTCATGCTCGTTTATGATCTAATTTAATTTTGATCCACAGCAGAGCAACGGTTCAAAATTATACCCGCTTCTCATGTCATCTTGAACTTATTTTAGGATCTGTAAAATCAACAATTCAGATACTGAAAAGAATTCAGTATGACACGCTTATTTTATTTAATCAAAATCCAGCGGATCAAGCTTCACCAATTTTCGTAAACCGTTGATTTCACTTTTCTTAAGATAGCGCCAACGGCCCATTTTAACGTTATTGAGCGTAAGGCCAGCATATTCAACCCGTTTTAGCTTCGTTACCTCTGTGCCAAAATATTCCACCATGCGACGTACAAGACGATTTCTTCCTTCAAAAATGGAAAGTATAAAACCATCCGGCGTGCGGGCAATGTTATACGCTTGTGCTGTACCGTCTTCAAGCTCAATACCTTGAGAAAGCTTCTGGAGTTCATCATCCTTTAATCCGCGTTCGGTTTCCACCTCGTAGGTTTTTCGCACCTCGTAGCTTGGATGCATCAACCGGTTCGCCAAGTCCCCGTCGTTGGTTAAGATCAACAGTCCCATGGTATGACGATCAAGTCGCCCCACAGGATATACGCGTTTTCCTGTCGCATTCTCAATTTTATCCATGACCGTATCACGGTTGCGGGGGTCGTCTGTAGTGGTAATGGTATCCTTTGGTTTATTAAGAAGGATATATACAAACTTTTCGAGGCTTAAAGTCTGTCCCTCTACCTCAACCTTATCCGTTCGCTGGACTTTCACCCCCATCTGGGTAACCACCTCGTCGTTCACTTTCACCTTACCGGCCGCAATATAATCATCTGCTTTACGGCGGGAGGTAAATCCACAATGGGCGATGTATTTATTCAGACGAATCTCCTCGTCTTCACTATAGTTCTGGTCAACCTGATGATCAGGTTCTTCAATTTTTCCTCGATTATTCCTCTTCTTTCTTCGTCGACTCATTCTCTAAATTTTCCTGGATATTATCCGATTCATTTTCCAATTCCTTCTTGGTCTCGTCGTCTTCACTTTCTTCCTCATCAAGCTGCAAAACATCTGCTGTATATTCTTCCAAATCGGGCACTTCGTCCTCATCAATTTTTTCAACCGCCTCAATTAATGACATCGCCGTTTCCGTTGCATCCTCGTCTTCGGCCGTTTCTTGAAGTTCTTTGAGCTCCAGCTGACGATCAAACAGAAACTGACGATGCTCAGCCATATCATCATCTTTGAGAATCTCATTAATTTCACGCGGCTTCGGCAATTCATCAATAGAGTTAATACCAAAGTGCTTCAAAAAATGTTTGGTCGTGCGGTACAAAAGTGGCTTCCCGGGCGCATCCAAACGACCCGAAACTTCAATGAGCACCTTCTCCAACAACTGGCGCAACATATACCCTGAATCCACGCCGCGAATATCATCCACTTCGGGCTTGGTAATCGGCTGTTTATAAGCTACAATAGCAAGCGTTTCAATGGCCGACTGGGATAACTTTCGATAAGCACTTTCATGTTGAAAAATGCTTAGCCAAGGCTCAAATCGCTTCTTGGTTGAAAACGTATACCCACCGGCCACGAGCTCAATATTGAATGCTAACCCGTTTTCTTCATAGCGCTGATTCAGTTTCTCAACAAAAGGTTCAATCGCATCAACTTCCAGACCTAAATTTTCTTCCCCTTTGGCAATGATCTCACAAATTTTTTCTTCAGAGATGGGCTCCGGACTGGCAAAAATCAACGCTTCTATTACCGAAGATAAGCGTGTACCGTCAACAAATTGATAGTCTTGCATAACTGTTCCCGTTGTAGGAAAAACTCTTCTTTAGATTACGGCTAAATTTACAAGGGCTTAAAATAACAAAATTTTTACCCTTCATTCTCTTTAATGATAAAAAAGCCGTCGTTACCCTGTTTCTGATACAGGGGCATCAAAATATAGCCATCTGTTTGTGCGATAATTTTCCCTTTATCGTCATTAGCCAGCCACTCCCCCTTTTTTATAGGCTGAAAGTTTGAGAACCCCGGTCGCATAGCAAATCCATCACCGGGTTCAATAATGTGCTGATATACCAGTTCGGTCTCTACAGGCAGGTTTTTCGTATGCTCCTTAAGATGTCTTTCAAACTCCTTTATTTCATCTACATACTGTTTATCGATTGAACCCACAGCGTGCAGCAGAAGCATAAGCGAAGCCGTTATATTATATTCTGTCAGCTCATTTTGATGCTGCCCGCCCTCTAATCCAAATGAGATAAATCCCTGATCTTGATAATAACGAAGCGCAGTACCTCGCAGCGATTTCTCAATTCCAAAAACCATGGGCACATATAAGTTGGATAATAGTTCGCGTTGACGGGGATCAGAACTTGTAATGCTGAACATCCTGCCTTCAGCAGAAAACGTATGAACATCCGCTAACACTACCGGGGCATCGCTTTCTTTCTCAATATCATCAAGAATAGGAAGCAGACGCTTCATCTGTCTACGCTCGTTCGACTTAATTTGGGCTTCCGGGGTATCACGCACTTTTTCTATTACTGAAGGAAACCACAGACGATTCATATCTTCGTCGAAGTACCGTACGTTGTGCTCAAGCGCCGGCAAGTTAGCACGAAGCAAAACCAGTCGACCGCGAATTGGTGGACGAATACCATCGAGCATACCAAATAAATTTTTCGCCGAATCAACTCCGGCAGACTCATTGCCATGCAGCCCGGTCAGCACCACGACAGTAGGCCCACCGGGGTCTCCTTCAATGACTCCTAAAATCCGATCATCTTCTGTTTCTGTTACGATGTTACTTTTTGTCGGATTCCTCATTCTCCTCATTATTCAAGTGTAATACTTTCAACAATCTGCGTGCTATGGTCATATAATTCTGCTCGGTAATAATTCCAACAAGCCTGTTATTTTTTACAACCGGAAGACACCCTATCTGCTGACTATTCATAATCTCCATTGCTTCCATAATCGAAGCCTCCGGATGAATAGTAATAGGATTTTCAATCATGATATCTTCAACTGATTCTACAACACTTTCATCATGATTGACGGACTTGGAATAGGCATTGAAAACCATTCGCATAGTCACCAAACCGACAAGATGCTTTTTGTCGTCCTCTACCGGAACATACCGGATACGCCGCCAATCTATCAAGTTTGCCGTAAACTCCAGCAGGTCGTCTTTTTGTACCGTAAAAAGATCAGTTGTCATAAATTCTTCGACAATCAAACTTGACGGCTTCCAGTGCTCCAGATCCTCCATGCGGGCACGTCCCCATTTGTGTACCGGCTCACCTTTTTTCTGATTTTTTATCATTGCCGTAGTTATAGCCGCAAGGGTCTGCTCCTTAGATCCATGCTCCTTCATCAGCGAAGCATAATTATTCAGCATCCAGTGAGATGGGGTTTGTCCCGCCGTTACGCGCTGTTCAATAATATCCAGATATTCTGTAATGTCACTGCTGTTAATATCGACTTCCTCTAACCCTTCTCTTGCAATGGGCAGTAGTTCTTCCGTTATCAAATCCACCGCATTAATACGTTGATCATTGAACCAGCGGAACTTCGTATCGAGTCCCATTTTAGAGGCCGCCACAAAATTCATCCGGGCATCATCAAAATCCATCTTTTCAGAAACATCGGGATGATAATCTCCCATTTTATTCATGAGTCCCAGCCAAAAGGCAGAATTGGCCACTTCGTCCGTAACCGTCGGACCAGAAGGACAAACCCTGTTCTCAATACGTAGATGTGCCCTACCATCCGTAACGCCGTAACAGGGACGATTCCAGCGGTATACCGTCCCATTATGGACCTGCAAAGCCCGCAAAGCGGGTGGCGTACCCTCATCCAACAATTTTTCTACATCCTCCGTAACTTCGGAACTCAACATAACCCGATAGCGGGCGGTATCTTCCTGGAAGATCTCAAGAATACTCTCGTCCACCCAATGGTTCCCAAACGTTACGCGCGGACTGCTTTCTCGAAGATGATCTCCGACTGTTCGCGTATCTACTGATTGTTGGAAAAGAGCAATGCGTGTCTCACTCCACAACCGCTTACCAAAAAGGATGGGAGACCCTACCGTTGAGGCCAGCACAGGCGCTGTAACCAGCTGGGCTATGTTATACTTAGGTACAAATTCGTCAGGCCCAACCTGCAGGTGCACCTGGAAGCCGGTATTACATGCTTCCAGCAACGGGGAATCAAATTTCATTAAAAGCTCATCCATGCCCTGAATACGCAGATCATAATCACCGCCGCGCAGCTTATTGATGGCCTGGGTAAGCGCCCTGTACCGCTGCAAAGGAGTCTGGTTTTTCAGGTCGATGTCAACCTTGCGAATCGTAGGCAAAATACCCGTTAATACGATCTCCCCACCGAGCTCTTCCGTTGCGGTTCGCACCTTATCAACCTGCTGCTGGAGGTTCTTCTCCATTCTCGAAAGGCAATCCCCCTTAAATTCAAGGGGCTCCATATTTATTTCGAGATTGAATTTTGCATATTCCGTGGTAAAGCTTCCATTATCTACCTCATGCAACTTTTCAAGCACTTCCATATTGTGAGGCCAAGCTTTAGCCTGTTGATCAACGAGACAAAGCTCCTGTTCAGCTCCGATACGTATCGGATCCGTTTCAAACCAACCCCCCTCGTTTAGCATTCGGTCCAGCGCTCGAAGATCCTTCAACACATATTTCATAAAGCGCTGTACTTCTTCCTGACTGTCGGCCAATTTTACCCGGGATTCGCCCATAGGCACCTCATTATTAATTATAATGGTATCTTACCGGTGTAATAATCGAATTTATTAAACAGAATGCAAGCGATCGACACTGCATTTTGTAATCCGTACCAAATAACAAGTATTTATTGCTGATAATTTATCACTTCCAAAAGATGCTTACTCAAGGGCATCCACATTTACATTAATGCGTACAGAGCTGGCCCCTTTAGGTTTTCGGTTATCGAACAAGTCAAAAGTTCTGTCAAGCATTTGTTCAATGGCGGAGGCTCCATTAGTGGGATTTATTTTGATAAAGCTCTCCCATCGGTAAAAGTTCTGCATTTTTGAAATAGCTGCCGGGGATGGTCCTAATACTGATTCAAAACTGCCTAATACCTCGCTCAAGCATTCGGTATAAGTTTCAGCCACTCTGCGAACACGCCCTTCTTGTTCTCCTTTAAATACAAACCTGATGATGCGCGAATATGGCGGGTACTGCAGCATTTTTCGGTAAGCCAGCTCCTGACGAGCAAATGATTTATAATCATGTTCTTTCGCCTTTTGTATAGCAGGATGATCAGGTTGCCAGCTTTGAAAAAATACTTTTCCTTCCTTATCAGCGCGCCCCGAACGCCCGGCCACCTGGCTCAACAGCTGATACATTCGCTCTCCCGAACGAAACGAAGGAAAAGCAAGCTCGGTATCGGCATCAATCACTCCCACTACTGTCACATCAGGAAAATCCAATCCCTTCCCCACAATTTGAGTGCCGACTAATATATCTGCTTCTTTTCGACCAAATGACTTCAAAATTTTTGAATGCGCATTTTTTCCGGATGTTGTATCAAAATCCATTCGCAACGTTTCGGCATTGGGATACAACTCAGCAATCTGCTCTTCCAACTGCTGCGTCCCGCTGCCCCTGGATTCCACCGAATCGTTTCCACATTCTTTGCATCGTCGGGGCTGACGTTCAGAATAACCACAATAATGGCACCGCAGCTGTTTTTTCGACTTGTGAAAAGTCAAGCTCACCGAACAATTCGGACATTCTGGTATTTCCCCGCATGTGGCACACTGTAAATATGATGCGAAACCCCTTCTGTTATACAAAAGTATGGCTTGTTCCTCTTTCTCTATTGCTTCTTCAATAGCCTTATAAAGAGGAATGGCGATCGGTCCTTTCATGGCCGACTGATATTGTTTAAGATCCAGCAATTCCACTTCAGGTAGTTTTGCATCGAAAGGACGCTCATTAAGCTCAAGGTATTCGCTTTTGCCTTTCTTTGTCCCATATAGAGAAACCATGCTTGGTGTCGCAGATCCCAAAACTACCGGAATATCATTGATATGTGCCCGCATGATCGCCACATCTCGTCCATTATAACG
>CAYNKF010000044.1:0-11043 GCA_964397705.1 uncultured Balneolaceae bacterium
TGACTTCTTCATCGAGAAGAGCACTCAAAATTTCATATCCAGATGCAATATTAGATTGAATCTCTATCGAATCCTGTCGAGCGTTGATAAGCTCAGCATCCAGTGTGTATTTTTGACTCGGCAAGAGTACACCGTGCTTTACTTTAGAGGATACTTCCTTGAGCTGGGCTTTAAGGTTTCCCATTAGGGTGCTAATAACACGAAGCTGCTCCTGAGCTAGCAATATCCCAAAATACACTTGGTTAACCTGTTCTTTAATGCGGCGCAACTGCACTTTGGTAGCTTTATTCTTTCCCTGCCCATGGATTTCTTCAAGCTCTTGTTTGATGCCTACAGCCCCGCTATTGTAAATAGTCTGTGAAGCCTCTATTGTAGCTTTGTATTGATCCTTGCTGAGTTCAGGAGCCATAAACTGACCTCCGGATGGAAACGGAAGATCAGTTACCTCAGATTGGTAGGTTGCGGTAGCACTGAAATTGAGCTGCGGATAAGCCGCCCTACCAGTAATCTTTTTGTTGAGTTCCGTGATCTCGTTTTGCAAATCAACCTTTTGTGCCAATGGATAGCTTATTTCGATTTGCCTATGGATATCCTCAAGTGAAAGAGTATCCTTCGGGGTCGGCTGAACACCCAATAAGGTGATCATAGAAAATAATAATGCAGTTAACATATTGAATTACCTATTAACAGCGTTTAAAATAAATTTTGGCAGCTCTTTCTTACGCTGCTCTAAAAATTGTTGATACTGTTCATCATTCATTTCAAAGATCGTCTCAATCATGGGACGAGCAATTAGCGGAAATACACAAAGCCCAATGGTATTAATGATAAACTCACGGGGATCAATCTTTTGCATAGTTCCTGAATCAATTTCAGACTGGATTTGATTTACAAACGCCTCTGGAATTTCAAAACTCATATTATTCACGAATTCTTTGAAACGATCAGGATGCTGATTCATCTCATGAATAACAAATCGTGGCAGATGCGGATGCTTCTTAAACATCTCATAATAGGTTTCTACCAGCCTTTCTATTTTAGAGTTGAACGCTAAATCTGCATTCAGCACTTTTAGAATTTCCGGAAAGAACTGCCGGATGCTATCCTGAAACACTTTCTGGAATAGTTTGTCTTTGCTTCGGAAATAATAATGCAGCATCGATTTGTTGATGCCTGCCTCGTCTGCAATTTCCTGCATCCGCGCTCCGGCGAAACCACGTTCTTGGAAAATCATTTTCGCCGCTTCTAATATCTGTTCCTTAGTCTGTAATTCTTCTGACATGGTCCAATCTATTTCAAATTCAATGCTAAGTTAATCACACCAACCATTTAATTCAACTATTTGGTTGAACTATTTAGTTACCATATTCTGACGAAGCTTTCTTTTTAGAAACTGAGACAAAGATCACACCCGACAAAACGGATGCAGTGTGACACAGATTCGGATTTAAGAGCTTTAAATAACTAACCCTGACAACACTCTAAATGCAGTCAGGGTTAGAAGAAAACTTGCAATATTTTTTAATGGGGGTTAAAAATACAACAACCCGGTAAGGAATGAACCCTTAGCCGATACGATACTTCAATTCCTCAATTTTGCTTAGTATCTCTCCTCGATCCATTTCCTGGTATCGCTCGGGCAACAATTCTTTGGAAGTACATTCGATAACTGCGCTTAGCGTTTGCAGTTCAATTTCCTCTGGATAGGTGGGTGGTAGGAAATCATTGAGGGCGATATCTAAAATTTCGGGCGTAACCTTCTCCAAATCTTTTGCCGCTGCCCGGAATTTTGCACGGGTAAGCGCGGCTTCCATATCTGCCCCGGAGAATGTTTTTAATCCCTGCTCAATAACCTGCGGAGTATATTCTTCGGTAAGCTGCAAGCCCGTCTTCTTTTTCATAGCATTGAAAAGATCCACCCTTTCTTCCTTGGTATGCGGTGGAAATAATGCCAGATGTTCTTCAGCTCGTCCCTGCCGCTTAAGATCCACCGGCATTAGATCGGGACGTGCTGTCATTAAAAACCAAATAATTTCACCTCGATTTCGGGTGTCACTCATGAATGTTGCAATCTGCGAAAACACGCGACTGGAAACACCACTGTCACCACTAGCATCACGATCACCAAGATAGGCATCGGCCTCATCAATCATTACTGCAACCGGAGACATCGCTTTAAGCAGGCCAAGAATTTTCTCCAGGTTCCCCTCAGTCACACCCTGCCATTGGCTCCGAAAGTTTTTCAGCTTTACCATAGGAATACCTACCTCGCTTGCAAAACAGGTTACCAAAAAAGTCTTGCCCGTTCCAACGGGACCACAAACCAGATACCCCATGGGAAGTACATCTTGTCGTCCTGATTTCAGGGCCTTCACAGCATAGCGTAGATGCTCTTTAACCTTGGTATGTCCAGCTACATTTTCAAGCGTATACTCCGTTTCCACAAATTCCAATAGTCCATAAGCTTCAGCCTCGATTAATTCTTTCTTAGCTTCGGATAATCGATCGTGCGTAATGTTTTCTTTATTCTCCCGGGCGTTGGAAAGAATACTGCGTAGATTGATAAAATTTAGTCCGGCCGTTTGCTGAGCTACGACCTTTTCGCTGACATTTGAAAATGTCTGAAATTCCTCATCTGAGGATTCATGATCAATAAACTGCTGACGCTGCTGCTCATCGGGAATATTTATTTTAATATCCGTGGTGTAGGGATTTTGTACGATCGTTTTATTCAGGTCTGCAAGATTTTCGGTCAGCAGTACTGTTGTGAAATCTGCCGCTAAAAACATGGGATCGTGTGCCCATCGTGAGAGGTATACCATCGCTGTACGATCTTCTGAGCCGCTGGCTCCAGCTTCGTTCATGGGCACAATGGTATCGGCGTAATCAACAATCAAAGCAATGCTCTTTTTATCGTCAATGCGTACCCGAAAATATTGCTCAAGCAATGAAAAAACCCGTACTGGGTCTTTCGGCATCTTATTAGCGTAATCCGTACCCATTAAAGAATCGCGACCCGACAACGCACGATTGAAATCTTTTTTTGACGCCCCATCGCGAAAGTAAATTCCCGATGAGCGATCATAGAAGATGACGTAATCACGCGCACCGAAAAACTCTTCTGACAAGAACGATTTCAGACGCACAAAATCGGTTTGCTCTTTACGTTGCAGCGGAACCAAATCATGAACATTGCCATGCAGGATAAACTGATTAATCGTACGGCTTAAATATTTCTGGGCAAACTCTTGGGCCCAACTGGGATAATGATCAAACATAAACGTTGTATTTAGTAGAAATGATCAGAGTTGATCCATAACAATAACCTTAATAGTCTCGATACGGCTTGGTGTTGCTTTACTAATAATGATCTTTTTACCGTCAATTAGTAGCTCTTCATTGACCTTTGGGATGCGCCCCAATTCATTAATAATATATCCTGCTATAGTTTCGTACTCCGTGGATTCCTCAGGAAGATCAATTTCAGGGAATTTTTGAAGTAGATCCTCAATCTCAACCCCACCGCTCAAAATATAGCTATTGCCGGATATCTTTTTAATGATTCGGTCTTCTGTATCGTATTCATCCTGAATATCACCGACTACTTCCTCTAAAAGATCTTCAATGGTGATCATTCCGGCTGTACCCCCATATTCATCGATAACAATTGCCACCGATATATTTGAGCTACGAAATTCTGAAAGCAAATCTTTCGACTTTTGTGAGGCAGGAACTAACTTAATGGGACGTATTATTTCGGACAAACTCTTAGGATTACTAAACAGATCGTAAGCAAAAATAACCCCAATAATATCATCAATAGATTCCTGATAAACCGGAAGCTTGGAAAACCCTGAAGAGATAAAAAGTTTAAGCGTTTCGTCAATGCTGGTATTTTTTTCAACAGCCACAATATCTGTACGGGGTATCATAGACTCCTTCACGCGCTTGTTCGAGAGTTCAAGTACATTGTGAAGTATTTCAGAATCATCTTTGTCCAGATCATGCCCTCCGCTGTCGCGCAACTCTTGAAAGATCAGTTCTACGTCTTCGCGCCGGAACACTTTCCCCGAACGATCTACCTCTGGATTAACGATCTTAATAATAAAATCCGAAGATTTATCAGCTACAAAGATAAGTGGTTTGAATAGTTGGTTGCACACTTTTTGAGGAATGGCAATTATCTTCATCCACCAATCGGCATTTATGCGGAACAGGGCCTTTGGAATTATTTCGCCAAAGAGCATAATTACAACAGAGGCAATAACCGTTTGGATCACTAATACCAATGCCTCGGAAGGCAATGCTCCCATCCAGCTTTGATAAATTTCGGTAATAGGTCCCACTAAGAAAATCGTCATCAAGGTGGCATACACCACATTAACAACATTATTACCAACTAGGGTTGTGGTCAGAAATGTTTCAGGATTATGAATAAAATCATTCACAATCCGCCCCGTCCATGAACCTTTTCGAGACTCGATCTCCAGCTTTAACCTATTGGAGCTGACAAAAGCTATTTCCGATCCCGAAAAAAAACCACTGAGAAGTATGGTGAATATTATAAGCAGTAATTCGATCACTATAGTATCTTATGTACCTTGGCTTGCCCAAGGCATATTACGCATTAGTTTGCCGAAATAATTTAAAGGAAGTTTTATTTACCCTTAAACTCAGGTTTTCGTTTTTCAAGGAATGCAGATGTTCCTTCCATGCAATCTTCGGTTTCGCAAAGTTCACCAAAAATATCTGCCTCCACCTGATACCCGGAGCGGTGATCAGAATGATAAACAGCCTTTATAGCATTTCTAACAGCAATAGGTCCGTTTTTCAAAATTTTATTTAACAACTCTTTCGATGACTCAACAGGATCAGCACTTACTTCATTTACTAACCCAAGCTGCAGGGCTCCTTCAGCTTTTACCTGTTCCCCGGTTAAAATCATTTCCAGGGCCCGAGCCTTTCCGATTATACCGGGCAAGCGTTGGGTTCCGCCGTATCCCGGGATCAATCCTAATCCAACTTCCGGCAACCCAAACACCGCATTTTCACCGGCTATGCGTAAATGGCAGGCCATAGCTAACTCGGCACCCCCACCTAATGCATAGCCATTTACGGCAGCAATAACCGGCTTGCGAGTATCCTCGATAAGTTGAAAGATCTGCTGGCCTTTCTGAGATGCCATTCTTCCGGACCGATCATCCAATTCGCGGAGCTCTTTAATATCAGCTCCGGCAACAAAAGCCTTATCCCCGGATCCTTTCACAATTACAGCCTTTATTTCTTCATCTATTTGAATATCCTTAAAGACATCCGCAAGCTCATTTAATACTTCATCATTTAAAGCATTCAGTTTTTTGGGACGATTAATAGTAATTGTGGTTATTCCTTTATCATCGGTTTCCAACGTAATAGTATTAAGCAATTCACTCATAAAATACTTTATTCCTTAACTTGACTTGAGGTGTCAACCTTCGAGTCGAGTTCTTTTTCCTGTTTTATTTCGTCTTCTATTTCTAAAAAATCAGAATCTAAATCAATATCTTCAAGATCGGAGCTGTAAGGCAAAATATCACCATCTAAATCATCAATTAACTGTGATGTTTCCTCTACTTCTTCAAGAAGATTATCGAGTTGAAAACCAATTTCCTCTGGATTGCTCATCGTCATTGATTGTTCATAAATATATCTGATGGCATCTTCGATAGTTTCAAGGTGTGTTTCACAGATCAGGTATTTTTCCTTGGCTACCTCAAACTTCTTGAGTCGCTTTTTTAAAATGCCCACGCGCCGGGCTGTAGTTCTTTTCAGTCGTTCGGATTCCATATTCTGAATTTCACGCTGCTCTTTCTCAACCTCCTGTTTCAAACTTTCTTCTACCGAGGTATCCATATATAAACGGTACCGTTTATGAAGATCCAGCAAGGTAAGATAATTGGAAAGAAGTTCTTGAATCTTATCGCGAATATTTTCCAATAATCCCTGCGAGCTATACGGAAGCTTATCAAAATTCTCCTTGATGAGCTTAGCAAGATGCTTTAACACCAAAAAGCGTTTCTGACTTTTTTTATCAAGCTCCTGGAAGGTAGATTTTTCCTTTGCTGCAGGATTTTGCTCCCGCACTTTTTTAAGCTTAATATTTTTTCGGAATCGCGGCAGTCGCGGCACAATCCCCAAATACATAAGCTCAACGCCGAATGTCATGGTAAGAATTAGGCTTGATACCAGACCCATGCCACTCATTGCAAAGGCAGAAATTGCAGCAATAAGCAGTACTCCTAAATTAATGGGATGTAAAAATGCTTCGCGCGTAAAATTTATGGATTTGTCATCACTCATAATCATTTACTCTTCTTCAAGTTCATTGTCAGGCTTTTCAGAAAGTGTGGCTGAATCCCTGCCAATCGTTTTATTGACTTTGATGTTATTTGCCTGTTGTTCAATCTCACTGTACAGGAGTCCCATCTCCATCTTAACTTGCCGCAGGGTATCTTTTGCTTTGGACTTCCTCATCTCCTCGTCCATCTCTTGCTGACTTACATTCGCCTCATTTTCATCTACGAGGTTATCCATGGCCAAGTCAAGCCGAGCCTCGACCGAAGCCAGCTTATGCTTAACTGAATAAAGAAAATCATCAAACGAGTTCAGCATTTCTGTTTTATCCATACTTTTTAGTGCACCGACAATATTTTGCGTACGCTTGGCTCTTGATGCACGTTCTTTTATTTCGCGCATCTTGCGATAGTGTGCCTTGTATTCTTCTTTGAGACGTTCCCGCTCACTTCTGCCATCGTTAGCCATGGTTCAAAGCCATTATTTAGGATTTGGATCGTTCCTTATTGCCAATCGTCTTATCCTGTTGTTTTTCGGGTGTTTGCTCATCAATTTCGATTTCTTCTTTCCCATCAGATGAACCTATACTCTTTTCTTTTTCGGATGTATCCACCTTGCCCATTTCAGCCTTAAATTGCTCTACCAGCTCATGGGCGCGTAATTTCTCTGCATTGGCCTCGATCTCCATCGTTTCCGTATCGATGCTATCCAACGCTAATTCCATACGTGCTTCATTTTTAGCCGTTTGTTCATTGAGCCGGTTGACCATTTCATCATGAGTCTGATCAAGTCCACCAGTTTCAAATTGCTCTAATGCATCGGCAATTTTTCCTTGCCATTGAGCACGTTCACTGGCACGCATCGCTTCTTTGGCTTCTTGAATCTTGCGATCCTTTTCGCGCATAAATGCTTTTTTGACCTTAATTGCCTTTTCATAGGCCTGCTCTGCAAATTTTAGCTGCTCCTTTGAAGTCTGCAGGTTTTCCTTGGCCTTTTCAAGCTGCATGGCATACCCTTCAGCGATATCGTCACGATCGGCTTGGATTGCAGATTTAATCTTAGCCGTTAAATCCTCAATCTTTTTCTCCAGCTTATTCACCTCTTTCTGGAGCATAATCTTATTCGCCTTTACCGTAGCTATATTTTCATTCATCTGGGGAATCTGATCGTTAAGATCCCGGATATTCTGTTCCAGAATAAGCTTTGGATCTTCCATTGAACTTACGAAACCACCAAATAGCGACTTAATTGCTCGAATAAATCGTTTAAACATGATGTGATTGATTTTATTAGATTTTGCCCTGCCCTGTCAGTACTATTTTAAATCTCTGTAGTACAAAGTTGCATTAAATATTGTTTCTGTGTGTATCTGAATAACCTAAGTAACAATATACACAAATCGCAACTTTTAGATATCTTTCAGGTTTAGAAATAGCATACGAAAAGTATTTTAAAATGTTAGAAAAAACTCCATTAAAAAATTTTGCCTTGTCAAATAAGTTGTACTTCCCATAATGGGTAAACAGATTATCATTTATTTCTATTTAGTATGTCTTACCAAAAATTATGGAATGCCCTAAACTGGTATAGCAATACGTAATGATTCTCAAAAAAGCAGTAAAAACGACATCCGGCAATGTCAGCATCGGAGATGCCTTGCCAGGCAGAAGAGTAAAAAGAAGTATGTTAAACGTGACCATTCCAACAAATTACAACATAACTGCCTTTTAGTTATTTTTCATTTAGGGTAGGTTTAACTGACTCGGTGTTATCAATGATCGGAACTGATCTTTTTCCCTGTCTTTTGCCGCCACTGATCCATAAAATGCGTCACCTCATTATCAGATAGATTAGCAAAATTTTTGTACGCTTGAGACACGGCCATGAGATTTCTCTTTTTGTCAAGAACTACAACTTCATCAGCCTTTACTGCAAGCTTAGAAACTTGACTGCGAGCCGAAACCGGCGCTGCTACTATAAGCTTTCGGGGATTCAGGTTACGGCACATGTTAATTGCTGCAAATACGGTAGAACCTGTAGCAATCCCATCATCCACCAAAATTATCGTACGGCCCTTAAAATCTGGCAACTTTTCCCCTGCCCGATAAGTCTTTATCCGACGTCTTATCTCTTTTTTCTCCCGGGCAATAACGTTCTCAATCATTTCTTTAGTTAAATACTTTTTTGACCACGGATCCAGATACAAGCTTCCATCTTCTGCCAATGCACCAAAAGCAGCTTCTGGTTGTTGAGGATGACCAAGTTTTCGTATAACAATTATATCAAAATCACTATTCAACTCTATGGCTACGTGGTATCCTACTTCTACTCCACCGCGCGGAATTCCAAGCACCAGCGGATGCTTAGGCTTATACTCCTTAAGTGCTTTCGCAAGCTTATTACCGGCATCTTCTCTGTTCAAAAACATATATCATGTATTTACTTTCCTCACTGATCCAAATACAGATCAATTTGATCTATACATTTTTTTAGTGCTTCATCTTCGGTTTCACCGCTTGCAGAAATTTTCATGCCCTGTTTGCTAGTCACCGTTACTTTTATTCCATCCCAGTGCTTCTCTCTATCTTTTACTGAGAATCCCCGGTAACTCCTTGAGGCCAATAGATGAGGCCGTTCATGAAATACAGGGTTCATATCGTATCTGTAATTTGCATCTTCCATAATTATAGACCTTTTACCAGTCCTTGTTCTTTAGCTTCAATGCTATACCGCGTATGGGGTACCGCCTCCAGTCGACCTTTTGAAATAGGTTTACCGGTAGCCTGGCAAATGCCATAGGTTTTATTTTCGATGCGTTCCAAAGCATCGTTGATATGCTGAATATATTCCCGCATCCGCTCAATCTGGAGATAATTCATTTCAGTATCCTGCTCGTCAGTACCCACATCTCCCAAGTGATGCGTAATTGACGAATAATCCGCATCATCAGCCTCACTTGCGTTCTTTTGAGCCCGGCGAATGTCATCCAGTTTTTCCTGAGCGTCGGCTCGTTTTTCAAGAAGTAATTCCTTGAAATATTGCAATTCCTGCTGATCCAAAGAGGTCGTCGTAGTTTGCTTATTATCCATAGCTCCAACCTTTAAGTTATCCTAAGTTGTCTTTAATTATTGCTTAATAAGGAAGAAAATCTACAAGAGAGGCGATGAGATTTTTGTAATAGATTAGCTTACATAGCTCGCAGTTTTCGTTTGTAATCAATATCCCCACATAACCGTAATAAATATCGGTTAAAACATTACGGGATGTTCGTACAGTAGCAGCGTCATATAGGTTATACTTTTCCCAAAAACGACGACTATTTTGTTATCTACCCAATCCAAAAAACATATTTTTTCGGCCCGGGCTCTCACTAAAAACTATCAAATGGGGGAAGTACAGGTGCAAGCCCTTCGAGGTATTGATCTGGAAATATTTTCCGGTGAAGTGGTCGTATTGTTGGGGGCTTCGGGCAGCGGAAAATCCACACTTGTAAATATTTTAGGTGGGTTGGATACGGCCAGTGGAGGCCAAGTTACCTACCGTGATATTGACCTGACTCACGCGTCTGAAAAACAGCTTACCAATTTTCGGCGCCTTAATGTAGGTTTTGTATTTCAGTTTTATAACCTGATACCCAGCCTGACTGCACGCGAGAATGTAGCGATCGTCACTGAAATTGCTGAACACCCGATGACGCCCGAAGAAGCATTGGCATTGGTGGATCTGAATGATCGCATAGATCACTTTCCAGCCCAACTGTCAGGCGGAGAACAACAGCGCGTAGCTATTGCTCGCGCCGTAGCTAAAAATCCCGATGTACTGCTTTGCGATGAGCCTACTGGTGCCCTGGATTCCAAGACAGGAATTGTAGTACTCAAGGCCCTGCAAAAAGTCAACGAGAGCCTCGGCACAGCTACCGTTTTAATAACACATAATATGGTTATCGGAGGTATGGCTGATCGGATTATCAATCTACATGATGGGCAAATATCCGACATCAAAATAAATGAGACCAAAGTATCACCGGATCAAATGGAGTGGTAACATTATGCGAGCGATCAACCGAAAACTGCTACGTGATATCTCCAACATGTGGGGTATGGTATTTGTCATTGCTCTGATGATAACCTGCGGAGCAGCTACCTATATTACGTTTTTAAGTACGCTAGATTCCCTTCGCCAAACCCAAGAATCGTATTACCAAGATTATTATTTTGCCAATATCTTTGCCTCGCTAAAACGGGCCCCCAACTCTGTTGCGGGACGTATGCGTGAGATCGAAGGGGTCAATCAAGTTGAAACACGTATCCAATCCGGCGTTAACTTGGAGGTTGTTGATTTTGACGAGACAGTGACCGGCATGATTATTTCACTGCCCAATGAGCGCGAACCACTGTTGAATCAACTATACCTGCGGCAGGGGCGTCTTCCCACCCCTTACGTAGATAATGAAATTGTGCTGGGCGATGGATTTGCCCAGGAACACGGCTTTTCGGTGGGCGATAAGTTACAGGCGGTTATTAATGGAAAAGAAAAACAGCTTGATATCGTCGGTATTGGCCTGTCGCCGGAATTTATTTACCAGGGCCAACCCGGCAGTCTTTCTCCCGACCTCAAACGTTTTGGTATTCTTTGGATGAGACGAGCCCCACTCGAAGCCGCTTTTGATATGGAAGGGGTCTTTAATAATGTAGTGATCTCACTCACCCG
>CAYNKF010000045.1:0-10920 GCA_964397705.1 uncultured Balneolaceae bacterium
CGGTTCTTGTCCTGCGTGAATTGCTTTAGTATTAAATTTCATTACAGAAAGGTATTATAGATTAGCTTTGGCATTCTCCGCTTCTTGTTCCATTTCTAAAATAGAATAAGCGTTAAAAAGTTTCTTCCAGATTTCCTGATTCTGCTGATCTTGCTCTGCAATATGTTCAAATAGAGGAATAGAAGCTGATAAGTATTTTCTGATTTTCTCTTGCAGTTGTTCTTGGTGTTTTTGGGATACCAATGGCACAAGTTTTTGATACTGTGATGCACTATTGTAATAAAAAGTAGCTGTGCGTTCTTTTACCTCCATGTTGCCCGGATTCTCATCAGAAGCCTGACTAAATTGTGCTTCCGCCTTGGAAAATAACGTGCTTATACTGTCAAATACTGTATCGTCAACTGAAATACCGCGCTTTCGGGCAGAAACAACGGAATCGATTTTTGATTTTCCTAAGAAATATAATTCGGTTGCCAATGACTGCCTATAAACGATATTCTTGGGTTCGTCTTTGATCAATTGCTCCAGCAGCTTTATGGCTTTCTGATGTTCTCCTGCATTAATATAAGCATTTGAAAGCCCGTGCAGTACATTCAAATTTTTATTTGAAAATGATTCGGCGTGTTCATAAACCTCAATTGCTTTTCTGGGACTGTTATTTTCGAGATATAAAAAAGCCAGTTTCTCTAACAGAAGGGCAGGAGGATTTTCAATATTGTTCCGAGCAGCTTCTAAGGTTTCAATTGCTTCTTTCTGTTGCTGATTTTTATATAATGTGCGTGCCTTCATGGTGTAAGAGACTGCACTATCAGGAATAATAACAGTTGCATTATTGAAATGAGCGATAGCTGCTTCGTAATTAGGTTTATCCACATTATCTGCCTGCAATAATTTGACACCCTGATTATGCTCTAAGCTCCAGGTGACATTTAGTAAGTCACTTACTATATCTTTTGACTCTGAATTAGCGGTATTATTATATAAATTTGCGGCCCGGTCTAAAACCTGACGAGCATTTGTATAGGGGGATACACGTTCGGTGGGATCTTCTTTCTTTTGGGCAAGCTTTGTGAGGAGTTTCCCCTTTTTAAAGTACAAATCAGCTTTCTCAGGATTTGAGGAAATATTCTCATCCAGAGACCTTATTTGCTGCAGAATCTGCTGCTCAGAAAGGTCTTCAGTTGCGGCAGATTCTTGGGTTGAAGATTGTAATGTAGAGCAACTAATAAAGAACCCGAATGCAAGCACTAAGCTTGCAATTCGGGTATAATAGTGAATCATAAAAAAATAAATAGGTTGTTAAATCGAGTAGTGTTTACTGTTCCATTCCAGCTTTTTCCATCGCTTCCTGGGCTTTTTCGTCCATACCCAAGAATGTGTAAATCTGGAATAAGCTTCTCCAGTAATTCTCATTATCGGAATCAAGCTCGACAGCTTTTTCGTAATACTCCATGGCTTGGCGGATATTCTCTTTTCCAACTTTATCAAGTCTCGCAGCTTCTTCGTTATCAGTTGTACGGTTACGGCGGTCAAAATAGGTTTTAGCCTTATTTTGATAGATAACGCCAAGTGTTTCATAGGCAGCAGGATCATCGGGACGATATTCAAGAGCAACTTTAATCTCTTTTTCAGCTCTATCAGTTAGATCTACCATCTCATCCATCAGCTTTTCATTTTCGCTGTTGAGAGATTCAATCTCGCTCTTTATTTCTTCTTTTTTAGATTGATCTGCTTGCTCATATTGCTTTTGCAATTTCATGATTTCTTGCGAATTGGTACCCAAGGTATCTCTAATTCGCATTGCCTGTTGATAGATCTTGGTACCCATTACCAAGTGGTACTGGGGGTTTTCAGGATCTTGCTCAACAAGTTGTTCAAGAGTAGAAATTGCTTTTTGATCTTTGCCAACTCGGCCGTAAGCATCGGCAAGAGCAGAAGCAATACGTTCACTGCCTGGATATCGTTCTTGGCCATCTTCAAATACTTCTACGACTTTGTCATGCTTGTCTAAATTAAAGTAGTAATTACCCAAGTGGAGATAGTCAACAGTATCAATCTTGGATTCGGATATCATGCCCATGTATTTCTCTTTGGCAGAAGCAGCTTCTTCAAATTCGCTGTTTCTTGCTGCAATTTGAGCATATACATTCCAAGAACTTGCACTGTCTGGCTGGAGATCAGTTGCATTTTTTAAGTGCCCCATGGAAAGTTCCATTGGATTCTCAACGGTGCTTTTGACGCTATCGTTTGTAGCAAGATCAACGCCTCGTTGGAATTCGGTTTGCCACAATGCAACCTTTACGCCGGATATATTATTGATTTCACTGGGCACACTTTCGGAAGTATCTGCAACGCTTTTTGCTGTTTCAAAAGTTTGATTCATTTCTTCATAATAATCCGCACGCTCGTTGGGGTCATCTAGTGATCTGGCAAGTTCTCCCAAAGCAACGGCTTTATAATAATATCCCAGTGGGTCACCCGGATATTGTTCGATGGATTGCTCAGCTGAAGAAATTGCAGCTTCAAAATCCTGATTTTTAAGATTATTTTGTGCTTCGTCGGCTAACGGATTTGAAGATCCGCATCCTATCAAAATTGCCGCAAGCAATGTTACAAGTAAATGTGGTAATTTTTTAATAAACATGGTTTCTGATTGCTATAAATTCAATGTTATTAGAATATCCATTCGTGATTGCAGAAAGTAATCATATATAGCCCTTTCTGCAATATTAATGCTTAATTTTATTATATTAGGCACTTGTAAAGTAATAGCCTATTAACCCAGTTATCAATTTATATGTTCGGCACAAGCCATTTCGAAAGTCACCACCAAAACGGTTTTGAATATCTTAAAATTTCTAAGGGAACCGAGGATTCTGCAAGTCTTGTTTTTCTACATGGTATGTTTGGAGGATTGAGTAATTATGATGCTCTGGTTGAGTATATAGATGATTATAATATTTATGTTCCTTCGATTCCTCTGTATGAATTTAAGGCCAGAAAGCTAACGTTTACAAATATGGCCAAATGGTTACATTCTTTTTTGGAAGCATTGGAAATTGAAAATCCTATCTTGTTAGGTAACTCTATGGGCGGACACTTGGCTCTTGAGTACACTGTACAACATCCCGAGAATGTGGCAGCGTTAATTTTGACCGGAAGTTCCGGACTTCAGGAAAGAGATTTCGGGTCCACCTTTCCTCGCCGCAACGACCGTGATTACGTACGCAATCAGGCGGCCATTACATTTTATGATGATGACTTTGTGACTGAAGAACTTATGGATGAAATAATGGAAGTCATCAATGATCGATCAAACTTGCTGAATGTGTTGGCTATTGCTCGGGAAACACATGAGTACAGTATGGAAGATTATTTGCCGGACATCGATCAGGAGGTGCTATTGATTTGGGGTAAGCAAGATGAAATTACGCCTCCAGAAGTTGCGGAAGAGTTTCATAAAGCATTGCCAAATTCTCGACTTAAATGGATAGATCAGTGTGGACATGCACCCATGATGGAACATCCTGAAAAATTTGCACTTTATTTGAATGAGTTTTTAATCGAGTTAAAAAATCAAAATGCAACTTCAATAAAATAATATTTATAGATCATGAAGAAGATTATTCATACCTCAAATGCACCGGATGCTATAGGACCATATAGCCAAGCTGTTGTTCATGACGACTTAGTATATTGTTCCGGACAAATTGGATTAGATCCCGAGAGCATGGAGTTTGTAGGAGATGATGTCACCTCTCAGGCTGAACAGGTCATGAAAAATTTAAAAGCTGTTTTAGAGGAAGCCGGTTCAGGTTTTAATAAAGTAATTAAGTGCAGTATCTATCTGGATGACATGGATAACTTTGGAACCGTTAACGAAATTTATGGCAAGTACTTTGAGAATGATCCGCCGGCCCGGGAAACGGTTGCAGTTAAAACGCTACCTAAAAACTGCAAGGTTGAGATTGGCTGTATTGCACATCTATAATTCTTAGGTAGTCACTATTTTAAAATAGTTAAAATAGAGGGGAGAAGCTGTATGCCAGTTTCTCCCTTTTTTATTACTTATTTTCTACTTTTAAAGAACACTCTGTGTTATTTCCCATCTTATCGTAGGCAATAACCTTGATTTGTATAGAGTCAGAAGGCACAAAATTAGGGTGATAATAAACAAAGCGATCATTCTCCGGTTCAAATTCTGCAATTCCCTGATTACCATCAACGAATATTTTTGACCGGGTATAATCAATGCCGGAAAGATTGTCCGTAGCATCTATGTAAATAATCCATTTACCATCCGGACGTTGCTTTATACGTGGATTGCTAATTTCAGGAGCTGCTTGGTCTTTCATTAAAGAAAAGTGCCCCAGCGTTTTGGCTTTGCCTCTGACATGAGATTTTGTAAAAATAGTAGGAATTAACTCCCATTCTTTATCCTCTTGATCAAAACTATAAAACGAAAGTTTAGCGGTATCGGTCAAGGCGTTATCACGAGCGGTATAAAATGAAAACTCTTCATTAACCGGATAGGCGTTTGGGATTATATCAACTGTTAAGGAATCTTTGTTATAATACTTAACAGACATGCCCACCGAAACGGTATCATAAAATGCTTGCTGTGGAAATACAGCAAAATGATCTTGGTCAGCAGAGGAAATGAAAGAGGTTGATTTAGGAGCAATTCGGTAGAATTGTAGGGGGCCCGCTTCAAGAGTATGAACAAAGAGAGATTTCTGGTTCTTTAGGTTTACCGAAATACCATTGGCATGTTCAGTGAATTGTTTTTCATCAGCAAGTCCAAATGTGCTGTGTTCATATTGATTATGTGGTATGGTTACCCAATCCGAAAACCAGTCCCACTGATCTGGTGAGACAGTGCTTGAATTCGAGCTATGATTTCTGAATGATCTATTTTCTTTGTATTTCTTATCCTCAGGGACAGTAAGTGTCAGTGTTGCAGTAGAAGTATTGCCGTAATAATCTTTTGCCGTGATGGTAACATCATGTGTTCCCACTGGTAAATTCAGGACGCCATTTTTGCTAGTAGTTCTATAAAATGGAAGGGAGTTTCCGTCTGCGATATATAGTCTTTGGAAACCTTTGTCCGTACTTTTCAAAAGGGGATATACCCGATCAATAAACATCTGGTGAGTTTCATCATATGAAAAGCTATCAACTTTAGAGCTAAAAAACTGCTCTCCATTCACTTTGAGACTGAGCTCATAAACAGCATAACTGTTGTGGACATTATTGGATTGATCAAAAGCATTCAGCCCTAAGCCTACTGGGCCTTTCACTGATATCGAACCAAAATTGTAGGATCCGTTTTGGGATTCTGCCCTTTTGGTATATATAGCATTATTCCCTTCAATAGTAGATTTGGCACTCAATGGTTCCACAGAAAGCCCCTTGATCTGGGGCGGAATATTATCTGTTACGGATAAATTTGTCAGTAGGGGGTTAAATGGCTTGTGTGAAGGAGTCCGAAGCTCGAAATGGAGATGAGGCGGACCAATGCCTGACGCGCCACTGTATCCAATTAAATCACCTTGTTTTAGGTTAATATTTCGCCAGCCCAAGAATTTTTCTATTTCAAATTTGTAATCCTCGGCAAAACGAACAGAGTCTGCCACCTGTTGCAGCTTACTGTTAAAAGAAAGCAGATGAGCATATACCGAATAGGACCCATCGTCGTGTTTTAGGTAGATTACCTTGCCATAACCTCTAGGACCAATAGCAATGCGATCAACAACACCATCGCGTGTAGCATAAACTTCATATCCTTTTCGTCCCCAGGTTTTAATATCCAAGGCCGCATGAAAATGTGCTGCCCGTGTTTCGCCGAACGTGGATGAAAGATATCTGCTGGCTTCAGTTGGCCAGGAATATTGGGCTTGGGTTGGATCAAAAGAGTGCGACTCTTGGGCCGATAATGGGTGAGCGGCAATCGCAATTAAAAGAGTAAAAAGTAGAAGGCGAATAGTCATCGGTTACTCTACAGTTACAGAAATTATTGTCAGTCCATTGTCTAAAGATGCCTCAATCTTGTCTCCCTTACTTATTGATGATACTCCTTTGGGAGTTCCGGTTAAAATGATGTCACCGGGTTGCAAGGTAAAAATAGTCGATAAATAGTGAATCAAGTCAGCTGCAGTGTGAATCATCAACTTGGTGCTATCCGATTGTCGAACTTCACCATTTACTGATATCTGTAAATTAAGATTCTGGGGATCTTCTACTTGATCCTTTTTGATGAACGTACTAAGTGGAGCAAAGGTATCAAACCCTTTGGCAACGGACCACGGGTGCCCCTGTTCTTTGGCCTTTTGTTGAATATCGCGAGCGGTTACATCGATCCCAATACCGTATCCGCCAATATGTTCTATGGCTTTTTCTTTTGGGATCTCTTTCCCAGCCTTATCAATAGCAACGGCTAACTCTACCTCATGATGGACATTCTGACTTTGCGGGGGTATCTGAATGTTTTCACCATCAAAAATGATACTGCTGGTTGGTTTTAAAAAGACGAGTGGCTTGCTCGGAACTTCGTTGTTGAGTTCTTTAGCGTGCTCAACATAGTTTCGGCCGATGCAAAATATGTTACGAAATTGTAGATGGGGCAGTCCCGGAATATTTTTCTTTTCCATAATATTCAATATAAAAAAAGCCTTGGTCTCTTGAGAAACCAAGGCTTTAAAATCTGGTAAAAAAGTGTTTCTATGAAACAGGCTCAACACTTACATATTTACGCCCACCGGAGCGAACGCGGAAAGTAACCTGTCCATCAGCTTTGGCAAAGAGCGTGTCGTCGCCGCCACGGCCTACATTATCGCCCGGATGGAATTTCGTACCACGCTGACGTACGATAATGTGTCCCGCTTTAACAACTTCTCCGCCATATTTCTTAACTCCAAGTCGTTTCGAAATCGAATCACGACCGTTCTTTGTAGATCCTTGTCCTTTCTTATGTGCCATAACAATCTAAAATTTCTGAATTATCCTTCTTGCTTACTGTTCCATGCATCCAAAACGGTAACCCGCTCTTCATCATCGGTAACAAATCCTTTGAGATCTTCAAGATCAGTATTTCGGATATGACTGATGGCCTCTTTAGCTGTCATATCTGTAGATACTTGACCTGTCTCTTCAGAATCAGACGTATCTTTTGCTGTCTTAGCTTTTTTCTTACTTCCACTGCTGGAAGTAGAAATGCTATTGATCTCGATTTGGGACATCGGCTGGCGGTGTCCGCGCTTAACTTGATATCCCTTACGACGTTTCTTTTTGAAAACGATAACTTTATCTGACTTTACATTATCAAGTAAAGTCGCTTCAACAGCAGCACCTTCAACAACAGGTTCGCCTACTGTTACATTACCATCGTCATTTGTCAATAAAACTTCATCAAAAGTAAGCTTTTGATCGGTTTCATCACTTTGCTTGTCAACAAACAGGACATCGCCTTCCGAAACGCGATATTGATGCCCACCTATCTTTACTACTGCGTACATCTAGTTGTGTAATTTTGTGTTGTAAATTCTTTTGGCTACAGAATGCCAAATATAAGCTTTTCGAAGCTCAAAGCAAAGCCAAAAATGTTATGAATTATAGTCGTTAATATTGTATTATTGCAATGAATTATATCCAACAAATAAAATATTGTTATGGAGAAGAAGTTACCTGATTTGCACGAACAAGCTTTTATGTTTAAAAATGATAAACGCTTTCAACATGACGGGGGAAGAGCGTGGATTAAAGATTCACAACTTCATGAAGCTCGCAAAGACGGGAACGGCAAATTAAAGACGATCCAAAAAAAGAAGGAAACTGACCGCGTTGAAGAAGCCAAGGATCATAACCCATCGCTCTAATAATTTGCAACTCAATCATCTAAAATGAAATATGTCCGACTTCGATCCTGGATAGTTTTACTAACGTTAGTAGTCGGTGTTATTATTCTGCTGAACTACTCCAGCAGAGGATCCGGACCGTTTAAAAGTGCAAATCCTGTTACAGATTCGCTGCTTGTTGAATCCTACCCTGATTTATATGAAGCTATTACGGAGCGGGACATAAATCCCCTCGAGCCGTTTTTATCACATCAACATCCTGAAGTGCGAAAGCAAGCATGGCGGGCTTTTGCCAATACCCCAGTAGATTCGGTAGATCAATTTATTGCCCTTGCCAAGGAGCAGAATTCTAATGCCGCGTGGTTTGGAATAAGCAAGCAGGCAATCACCGGATATAAGCTGAGAGAGCTCGAACAAAGTTGGATTGAGCATACCGAATTACGTTCCGGTATTTCAAGGGTGCTTGGTCAGCAGGGAGATAAACAAACGCTTTCCTTTTTAGTCGATCAGCTTAATAAAAGTTTAGCTGACAGTGAATATCACACGGCTCTGGCAGTGGGACGATTAATTCAACAATTTGGTGTAGCTGAAAATCGGCAAATTCGCATTATTCAAAAGGCATTTAATACCGAAAATTATGATGCTACTCGGGCATATTTGTATGGATGGTACCGCAGTGATGAATCCCGATTAACTGCTACCGCTCAAGACACGCTTTTTAATCGATGGCAATTGATGGGAACAGGAATAAGTCGGGATGTGGATCAATATATAAATAAGATTCTCCCGGAGCGCACAACTCATACTATTACTATCTTCTATAATGGGGAGCAGATGCTGGACCATGAAGTTCAGCTGGCATATGAGTTGGCTACCTCGATCGGAAAAGTGTCCTTGAATAATCAGAATTCGTTAGCAGCTAAAATTTTATTGACAAACGAAAATCCGCATGTACAGATTAGAACACTGAAAAGTTTGCAAGGGAAAATAGAAAAGGGCGACGATCTGTATCAATATATTAATGATGAGATGCTAACCGATGAACGGTTAGTCGAGGCTGTTTGGCTACAGGCCGTAGCGGCGATGCAACAGGTGGATGAAAAGATTCTAGATGACCACCAAGCCCGACTGGCAACTATTCCGGAGAAAAACCCCTATTTATGGCCCGAGGTCTTGGGGGTTTATCAGCAATATGAATCAGCAGAAAGTTACCTGCAGCGTATTGGAAATTTGGTAAGTGAGGGTGAGGAGTTGCCTTCGATGTATGCGCTCCAAAATTTAGGAAGCTTTGTAGAGGAGGCTCAGGATGGAGTTAAAAAGCATAAACAGCAAATTCGCACTATTGTTTTTGATGCACTGGATCTTGGGGATCGTGGTGTGGCTTATATGTCAGGCTCATTATTACAGAATGAATCATTATTTGGTCCCCAAGACTTTAATCGCATAAATGGTAGCTTATTGTCTTTTTCGCTACCCGCTGATATTGAGGTTTATCAGACTTTTGGATCGTTATATAAAGATCGGTTTGAGGAGCAGGCCAAGCCGGTTATCGACTCCCTTGCTTCTAAAAACTATGTGCCGTTGAATCGGTCACTGGCAAATGCCGGATGGAATATTGAAGTGCCTGAAGAGTCGAATGCGGAATTTCGTTTACCGGACTGGGATCGACTTTGGGAGCTCGGCCCGAAGCCTACCTTGCTTATGCAAACTGAGAAAGGAAGAGTTTATATTGAGATGAATACGCTTAATGCCCCCGCTACGGTGGCTATGATCGATAGCTTGAATAGTGCCGAACATTATGATGGTGTTCCATTTCATCGGGTAATTCCTAACTTTGTGATACAAGGCGGAGATATTGAACGGCAGGATGGTTTTGGAAGTCCCGATTTTGTAATTCCCACCGAGGCATCAGAAAAAGAATTTGTGCGCGGTGCGGTTGGTATTGCCAGTGCAGGTCCCGATACCGAGGGCAGTCAGTATTTTATGATGCACCAGTGGAAGCCCCATCTTAATGGAAGTTATACCCGCTTTGGCAAGGTCACTGACGGTATGGATGTGGTGGATAACATTGTAGAAGGAGACAAAGTGCTATCGACTACCTGGTATTAAAGATTGACTGTCGAGGGTATCAGGATCGTTAAATATGACCTTGGTATGAAATTCTCCGTTTTCCCCCATGGGATCTATTTCACTAAGACGCCTAAGCTGCATCACCAGTTTTTGGTCGTAAGATTCACCTACTTTGAGCAGTGATTCAAAATCTTCTTCAACCGCACTTATTTTAATTTCGATCGGTTTTAAAAGTAAAATGGGAAGTAGTTCGTTAAGGTCTTTGTGCCAAATAGGAAACAAGCAGGAATATCCCATTTCTCCGAACACTTTTTCGCGCCATTTTCGAATGTCTTCTAAATACCAATCACCGAATATGAGGTTATCAATGGGGTCGGATAAATCATTAAGAGCAGCTTGAATCCGTTGCAAATAAATGTCATTAGGACAGTTGGTAGGTAGGGCAACGGAGACCAACTCCAAGTCAAGGTGATCTGCTTGATCCTTGATTTCAGATAAAGGAATATTTTGATGGGGCACAGTATCGTCGGACTCATCATAGGTTGTAAGCAGTTTAAGGTCTGCGTCGGGATGCGAGTCCCTGAAAAAATGCAGAGCCAAATAGGCGTCTTTACCACCGCTCCAAAAGAGAATATTCATTCTGACTGTAATTAATTAGAAAATAAGCGTTGTAATTAATGTAAGATCGATTCTGAATTCTGATTACTGAATTCCTATATTAGGGCGCAAGTTTAGATACTAAGATAAAAATATTCATTAACGATTTAACTTAAGATAGGTTTTGATGAGCAGCGAGATTCAAAAGGTACATTTGCGAACCAAAGGGATACTTCCCGTTCAAAAATTACGTGTATTGGCAAATGCAGGCATAATTTCTCATGCTGATGGATATCCGTTGCAGGATGACCAGTTTCAGCCCAATTCAATAGATTTGCGTCTGGGGGAAAAGGCTTACCGGGTGAGGTGCAGCTTTTTGCCTGAAGATGAATCGGTAGAT
>CAYNKF010000046.1:0-2716 GCA_964397705.1 uncultured Balneolaceae bacterium
TCACATGTCATGGGCTTCTAAGTCAATGATATTTACCGGCATTGTGCTATTGGTCTTTCTGGTGATACACGTTGATACATTTAAGTTTGGCGCAACCGAGATGGTAACATTGCCGAGTGGAGAAGAAGCGCGTGACCTTAAAGGATTAATGCTTTCTACATTCCAGCAGCCAATCTGGGCTTTTGGTTATACGGCTGTTATGATCTTGCTTGGTTTTCACTTGGGGCATGGGTTTTGGAGCGCCTTTACGTCGCTGACAATGAAGCATAACAAGTATTCTGCGTTGATTTATACGGTCGGAATTATTTTTGCTGTGTTGATGGCTGTCGGATTTCTGTTTATTCCACTTTATATCTACTTTGGCGGAGGCTGTGAAGCAGTTCTCATTCAGTGCCAATAATCATTTTGTAAACTACTTTTAGACTTATGAATTTAGACTCAAAAGTTCCTTCCGGACCGCTCAAAAATAAATGGTCCAAGCATTTGAATGATATAAAACTTGTTGCCCCCAACAATAAGCGTAAGCATGATGTTATTGTTGTGGGTACCGGACTAGCCGGTGGATCTGCTGCAGCAAGTTTGGCAGAGCTCGGATATAACGTTAAAAGCTTTTGTATTCAAGATTCTGCAAGACGTGCCCACAGTATTGCTGCACAAGGGGGAATTAATGCTGCTAAAAATTATCCCAATGATGGGGACACGATCTGGAGACTGTTTTATGACACGATTAAAGGCGGTGACTATCGATCTCGTGAATCCAATACCTATCGATTGGCAGAAATATCCAATGAAATTATTGATCAGGCTGTAGCGCAAGGCGTTCCATTTGCACGTGAATACGGCGGCTTGCTTGCGAATCGTTCATTTGGTGGTGCGCAGGTTTCGAGAACGTTTTATGCCCGTGGTCAAACCGGTCAACAGTTGTTGCTCGGAGCGTACCAAGCAATGATGCGGCAGGTTCATGAAGGTAAAATTGAGATGTATACTCGCCACGAGATGTTAGATTTGGTGATTATTGACGGAAAAGCACGTGGTATTGTTACCCGTGACCTTGTCTCCGGTGAGATTCAGCGCTGGATGGCTGATGCTGTAGTGTTAGCCAGTGGGGGATACGGCAATGCGTTCTATCTTTCTACGAATGCAAAGAATTCGAACGTTACTGCGGCATGGCGATGTCATAAACGCGGAGCGGCATTTGCTAATCCCTGTTATGTGCAGATTCACCCGACTTGTATTCCGGTTTCCGGGGATTATCAGTCCAAGCTTACGCTGATGAGTGAAAGTCTCCGAAATGATGGACGCGTTTGGGTTCCAAAAGACAGCAATGACGACCGTCATCCTAATGATATTCCCGAAGATGAACGTTACTATTATTTGGAAGAAAAATATCCGGCCTTCGGAAACTTAGTGCCACGTGATGTGGCTTCTCGAAATGCTAAAATGGTTTGTGATGAAGGCATGGGCGTTGGTCAAACTGGACGAGCTGTATATCTTGACTTCCGTGATGCAATAAAACGGGAAGGCAAAAAGGCTATATCCGATAAATACGGCAATCTCTTTGAGATGTACGAAAATATTACGGATGATAATCCATACGAAGAGCCTATGCGAATTTTCCCTGCTGTTCACTATACGATGGGTGGCCTTTGGGTGGATTACAATCTACAAAGTAATATCCCCGGATTGTTTGTAGCCGGAGAAGCAAACTTTTCTGATCATGGGGCCAACAGATTGGGAGCAAGTGCACTGATGCAGGGCCTCTCAGACGGATATTTCATTATCCCTTATACTATTGGAAATTATATCGCTGATGTAGACCTCGAGGAAGTTAGCAAAGATCATGAGGCTTTTGATGAAGCAGCAAATAATGCCCAATCTCAAATTGATAAGCTGTTCGAAGTAGACGGTGATAAAAGTGTTATTGAGTTCCACCGCGAATTGGGACAGATAATGTGGGATAAGGTTGGAATTTCACGAAGTGAAGAAGGGCTCAAGGAAGCGATTACGGAAATCCAAGATCTCAGGGAAGAGTTCTGGAATAATGTTCGTGTTCCGGGCGAATCATCTAACTACAATAAGTATTTAGAGTTTGCCGGTCGCGTGGCTGATTTTCTCGAACTTGGTGAACTGATGGCAAAAGATGCCCTGCATCGCGATGAGTCATGCGGTTGTCACCTGCGGGCAGAACATCAAACAGAAGAAGGTGAAGCACTCCGTAACGATGAAGAATACTCTTACGTTGCGGCTTGGGAATACCAAGGTGTGAATGGAGAATTACAAGAAGAGTTGCATAAAGAAAATCTGGAATTTGATTTTGTAGAACTGAAGCAACGCAGTTATAAGTAATAGAATGGTGCAAAACTGCGTCTGAAATTTTATACTTAATAGCTTAATTATGGCTGATACATTTACCGTACATCTTAAGATCTGGCGACAAGACGGACCCGATCAACCGGGAAAGTTAGTTGATTATACCCTCGATAAAGTAAATGAGCATATGTCTTTTTTGGAGATGCTCGATGTACTTAATGAGGAAATTGTCGCAGAAGGGAAGGAAGAGCCAATTGAATTTGATTACGATTGTCGCGAGGGCATTTGCGGCTCTTGTAATTTAGTGATCAACGGTCGGGCACATGGTCCCAAAGACATGACCTGTACCTGTCAATTGCACATGCGTTCTTTTGAGGATGGCGAAACCATTTATATCGAGCCCTGG
>CAYNKF010000046.1:2726-10845 GCA_964397705.1 uncultured Balneolaceae bacterium
TTGAGCCGTTTCGTGCTAAAGCATTTCCCGTTATCAAAGATCTTGTCGTAGATCGATCTGCTTTTGATCGCATCATTGAGGCTGGTGGATATGTTTCGGTCAAAACAGGATCTGCTCCTGATGCGAACTCAATTCCCGTTGATAAAACAGTTGCTGATACGGCTTTTGATTATGCTACTTGTATTGGATGTGGTGCTTGTGTAGCAGCTTGTCCGAACTCTTCGGCCTCACTATTTACCGGTGCAAAATTGGCTCACCTGAATCGATTGCCACAAGGTGAGCCGGAGCGCAAAAAACGTACGGTTGCTATGGTTGAACAGATGGACGAGGAAGGATTCGGCGATTGCTCAAATTATGCCGAATGTGAGGCTGTTTGCCCGAAAGGAATTTCTATTTCAGCTATTGCCGAAATGCGACGCAATTATATGAGTGCGGCATTTGCCGGTGATGAAGCGTAAATATTGACCTAACAGTATTTTTCAGGAGCAACGATTCCGCTGGATTTTAAGCCCCGCAGCTAGGCTGTGGGGCTTTTTTATTTGTCTACCTATTTGATCTTTTCGATCGTATCGTAAGAGGTTTTTATTCCTTTGATCAGAGCAGAGCTAAGTCCGTTATGTTCCATTTCATTGAGTCCTGCTATTGTGCATCCTTTAGGGGTAGTCACTTTGTCGATTTCTTGCTCGGGGTGACTGCCTGACTTTATTAAAAGTCCAGCAGCACCCAGTGCGGTTTGGGCCGCAATCAGTTGTGCTTCGTCAGCATGGAATCCTACTTCAATACCTCCTTGTGATGCAGCGCGGATGTAACGCAAGAAAAAAGCAATACCGCACGCCCCCAGCACAGTCGAAGCTTCCATAAGTTCAGTATTGATAAGTAAGGTCTTTCCCAATACATCAAAAAGTTCGATTGTAGCTTGTTCAGCTTTGTTATGGGGCGTCTTTTCCACGCATGTCATTGATTGATTTATAGCGGCTGCAGTATTTGGCATGACCCGAACTATAGAAAAATCATTCCCGGTGAGCTCAGCAATTTCTTCGGTTTTCAGGCCTGTAACAGTAGAGATTAATACATGTTTTTGTGGGTCCAAAACTGTGTTTATTTCATCAAAAAGCGCCTCTATTTGCGTTGGCTGCACAGCCAGAATTAGCATTTCAGCATTTTTTACTGCCTCCATATTATCAGAAGTGACAGTAATTCCTTCTTTTTCTAAATGGGTGATAAGCTCGATGTTTCGACGGGTGACTGTTACGTCATAGTTTTGCTGAGCTTCTTCTGTTCGCGCAAGGCCTTTGGCTAATGCTGATCCAAGGTTGCCGCCTCCAAGTATAGCAATGTTTGTTTTCATAATACTTGTATTTAATTGTTATATGCTGATTTAAATTTATTTTTAATTTCATTATTACTGAGGTTGCCTATGCTTCCTTCATGCGAATGATTTACGGTATTTTTCGGGTTAAATGACCCTTCTTCGATAGCTTTTCCAATATTTCGATATGCATCCCTAAATGGGACGCCTTTTTCAACTTGCTTGTTTACTTCTTCAACGCTGAATAGGTAGCGATACTTTTCCTCTTTCAAAATATCCGTATTAATCTCAATATTCTGTAGCATATATCGACTCACTTCGAGACAAGATTTTAATTTATCTACTGCAGGAAAAAGCTTCTCTTTAAGTAGTTGATAATCGCGATGGTAGCCACTCGGTAAATTGTTGACGATCATTGCAAGCTCGTTAGGTAAGGATTGGAGATCGTTGCACTTAGCACGAATCAGTTCAAAAACGTCTGGGTTTTTCTTGTGTGGCATAATGCTCGAACCGGTGGTCAGCTGTTCGGGAAATGAAATGAAGTCATAATTCTGATTGCAAAAGAGGGTTATATCCATGGCCATTTTAGACAGGGTGCTCGCCAAAGCACTCAGGGCGAAACTAGTAAGCTGTTCAAGTCGCCCACGACTCATCTGAGCTGCTACAGAATTGTATTTTAGGGTACTAAAGCCCAAGAGTTCAGCAGTCATATTTCGATCCAATGGTAGTGAGCTGCCATAGCCTGCAGCCGAACCAAGTGGATTTTGGTCGGCTATTTTATAAGCAGCATTAAGCTGGTGAAGATCATCGACCAGAGATTCTGCATAAGCACCAAACCAGAGTCCAAAGGAGGAGGGCATAGCTACCTGCATGTGCGTATACCCGGGCATTAATATCTTTTTGTGTTTCTCACTGAGTTGCTGCAGCTTTTCAAAGAGCCCTTTTGTTAACTTCTTTATCTCGAAAATTTGGTCTTTAACATATAGGTGCAAGCAGACCAACACCTGGTCGTTACGAGAGCGCCCAGCATGAATTTTCTTACCTGTGTCGCCCAAGGCTTCTGTTAGTTCATATTCAATTTTCGAATGGACATCCTCAAACTTTTCTTCAATGGTGAATGTGCCATTTTTAGCAGCTATCTGAAGTTTTTTGAGCTCTTTTGCAATTGCATGGTATTCCTGATTGGAAAGCAATTCAACCTCATTTAACATCTTTGCATGAGCTTTGGAGGCTTGGATGTCGTATTGAGCAATTTCTAAATCCAGTTCTCGGTCGTTACCCACTGTAAACTGCTCAATTATTCTATTTGTGGATTGGTTTCCTTTTTCCCAGAGTTTCATCTGTTATAGTATTTGAGTTAGAAGCCTAATGTAAGTATTAATTCCTTTAGCGATCTCATCGATATAAATATATTCATCCGCGGTGTGAGAACGGGCTGATTTTCCCGGTCCAATTTTGACGGACGGAAAGGGCAGTAAAGCCTGGTCTGACAAGGTCGGTGATCCAAAGGTATTCAGGCCGATATCCTTACCTGCGGCGACAATAGGATGGTCTTCAGCAATAAAGGAGGGTTGTAACCGCGTTGATCGAGGGGTTACTTCCGAAATGAGATAGTTCTGTATAATTGCTAAGGTTTCTTCATTTGTGTAAGCATCAGTAGTTCTGACATCTACAGTAAACGAACAGCGGTCCGGCACTACGTTGTGCTTGGATCCCCCTTCTATAATAGCAGGAGTCATTTTTATTGGACCCAGAAATTCAGACTCTTTTTCAAATTCATAGAACTGAATCCATTCAATATCTCCACCCGCAATATGAATTGCATTTTTGCCTTCATTTCGGGCTGTGTGCCCACTTTCTCCTATGGCCAGGCAGTCGAGCACCATCAGTCCTTTTTCAGCTACCGCCATCTGCATTTGAGTGGGTTCTCCCACAATGCCAAATTTGATCGAAGGTATTTCTTTCAATAGGGAAACGATTCCGTTATCACCTGAGATTTCTTCCTCCGCAGTAATTGCTAAAAGGAAGTTATATTTGAGATTTTTCTGCTCATATAAATGAATAAAGGTAGCGATCAGTGAAGTCAAAGCCCCACCGGCATCATTCGAGCCAAGACCATAGAGTGTATTATTTGTGATATGGGGCTCAAAGGGATCCCGTGAATAAGTAGAGCTTGGGCGCACTGTATCATGATGCGAATTCAACAAAATAGTCGGTTTAGTGGTATCAAAATGCTTGTTTTTTGCCCAGATATTATTGAGATGTCGCTTTGTCTCAATACCGCTTTCTGATAAATAATCTTGAATGAGTGTTGCTGTTTCATATTCTTCCCGGGAAAAGGAAGGGATGGCAATAAGCTTTTGGAGCAGATCAATCGATTGGCTGGCTGATGGATTCATAATGTTAGTTCAGTCCCCGTTTGTTTCGATAGGTTTTGGGCATGTTTGATATATACATTTTGAACATCTTGGTTAAGGGCATCGAAGGCTGTATCCAGCTTAGGTATCATTCCGTCCTTAATAACTCCTTCAGCTTTCAGATTTGTGAAGGTTTCTTTGTTTAACAACTCGATCAGTGAGTTGGCATCATCAACATTCTGTAGTACACCGACCTTTTCAAAACAGTAGCTGAGTTTTACCTCGCACGTTTGGCATAGGGCTGCAGCTAGAGTTGAGGCTATAGTATCAGCATTTGTATTGAGCAGTTGTCCATTGCTGTCATGCGTGATAGCGGAGATTACGGGAATAATCTGCTCATCCAGTAATCGATTGAGGAAATAGGTATTGAATGACTCCCTGTCAATATCTCCTACAAAGCCAAAGTCAATCTCGGTATCGTTCCGTTTTTGGGCAGAAATGACGTTGAGGTCAGCACCTGACAGCCCAAGCGCATTAGAAGATTGGGCTTGTAGTTTGGCTACAATAGTTTTGTTAATGAGACCGGCATATACCATTACGGCAACATCCAGCGTTGGCCCATCGGTAATACGTCGTCCGTCTTCCATCTGGATTGGGATGTTCAGTTTTTGACACATGTCGGAAGCGGAACTTCCGCCACCATGAACTAATATTTTAGGATGATCGAGCTTTGTAAATTCATCCAAAAACTTATTGAGCTGATGTTGATCGTTGAGGATATTTCCACCGATTTTTATAATCTCCAGAGTTTTCATTATAGATCCTCCAGCAGTTTTTGTAGAACAGCTTGGGCAGCATATTCGCGATTTTTGGTCTGTTCAAATACCAACGATTGGTCGATAACCTCATCGGTCGCTACTACATTTCGTCGAATTGGCAGGCAATGCATAAATTTCCCATTATTAGTTAGATTCATTTTTTGCTGGGATATAGTCCAGTCGGCCTCAACTGAGGGGGTTTGTCCATACTGCGAATAACTCGACCAATTTTTGGTATAGACGAAATCAGCATTATCAAGCGCCACTTCCTGATTATTTGTGATGGAGATGCCATTCGTAAATTTATCACTAAGTTTATATCCTTTCGGATGGGTTATAGTGACCTCAGCATCTGTTTTAGTAATCCACTGTAAAAAGGAATTAGCCACAGCCTGAGGTAATGGTTTGGGGTGAGGAGCCCAGCTTAATACCACTTTGGGTTTTGTTATATTCGATTCGGCAATGGTTGCTATATCCGTCAGTGATTGCAGGGGGTGCAAGGTAGCGGATTCCAGGCTTATAACCGGAACGCTGGAATACTCTACAAATTTCTTAAGTACTTTCTCCTGATAATCTTCCTGACGGTTTTTAAGATTTGCAAAGGTTCGTACGCCCATGATATCACAGTAACCGCTGATGACCTGCACTGCATCTTTTATATGCTCTTGGGTTGAACCGTCCATCACAGAACCATCCTCAAATTCTATATTCCAGCCATGCTTTTTAATATTCATTATAATTACATCCATGCCTAGATTTATGGCCGCATTTTGGGTACTCAGTCTTGTACGCAGGCTGGGATTAAAAAAGATAAGTGCCAGTGTTTTGTTGGAGCCCAGAGTAGATCGTTTGCCGTTATTTTTTATCTTAAGGACTTGCTGTACTAATGATTGAGGTTTTTCTATATCGTTTACTGAAGTAAAATTCTTCATCGTAATTAGTGCTTTGTTAGTGTGTTTTGTATTGCTACTATGAATTGTGTAGCCTCTCTTTTGGTGATTGTCAGTGGGGGAAGCAGCCGCAATACATTGGGATTTGAAGAAACTCCAGTGATGATGTGTTCCTCTTCGATAAGAGATTTTCTTAGTTTCTTGATGGGAAAGGGGAATTCTAAACCTATCATTAGACCGCGTCCGCGCACCTCTTTAATGGTAGCAAGTTTTTTGAGCTTCTTAAGAAGGTATTGCCCTATCTCGGCAGCATGGGTAATGAGTTCTTCATCTTCGATTACGTCGAGTACGGCCCCGGCTGCTGTGCAAGCCAGGTGGTTACCTCCAAACGTTGAGCCAAGTCGTCCGTGGGTGGCTTCAAATTCAGGGCTAAACAAGGTTCCTGCTACAGGAAAACCGTTGCCCATACCTTTTGCTATCGTAATAATGTCGGGTTGTATACCAGCATGCTGGTGGGCAAAGAATTGGCCGGTGCGTCCAAATCCCGATTGAATTTCATCACAAATCAGTACGCTGTTATGTTTTTTACAAAGTTCTTTAACCTGTTGCAGAAAAGTATTTTCCGGAATACGGATACCCCCAATTCCTTGTATCCCTTCAATCACGACGGCGCAAACATCACCTTCACTGATTTCTAATTTTAAGGCTTCAATATCATTAAGCTCTAGAAAAACAACGTCGCTGCTTTTATTGATAGGGGCCGTGTAGGCATCCTTGTCAGTGATATTTAATGCGGAGGTTGTACGCCCGTGGAATGCTTTTTCAAATGAAATGATTTTCGATTTGCCATTGTGAAAAGAGGCTATCTTAAGGGCGTTTTCAATGGCCTCTGCGCCAGAGTTGCAAAGAAACAGCTGGTAGTTTTTATAGCCAGATTGTGCGCCAAGTTTTGTAGCTAATTTTTGCTGCAGCGGATTTTGTACCGAGTTCGAATAGAAACCGATGTTGTTAAGCTGTTCAGTAATCGCATCTACATAGTGTGGATGACTGTGACCAATTGAAATTACTGCATGACCGCCGTAGAAGTCCAGGTAACAGTTACCATTATCACAATGCACATAACTGCCTTTAGCTGTTACAGGTTCCAAATCAAGTAGGGGATAAACGTCAAAGATTTTCATATTAAAAATGTGTGGGTTTAAGCAGAAGTCCGTTGCTTTCTTTAAGATCAAACATCAGGTTCATGTTTTGGAGAGCCTGACCAGAAGCGCCCTTTAGTAGATTGTCAATAACGCTGGTGATCAGTAGTTGTCCGTTTTTCTTCTGAAGGTGCAAGAGGCATTTATTGGTATTGACTACCTGCTTGAGGTGTAGTGGATCCGGGCTGAGATATACAAAAGGGCTATCGGTATAAAACTCTTTAAAGAGTGATCGGGCGTTTTCAAGCGATATTTCACTCTTGGTATAAGCCGAGATAAATATGCCTCTTGTGAAGTCTCCGCGCATTGGTACAAAGTGGAGCTCAGAATCGAAGTTGCCAGATAGCTGTTTGATGCTCTGAATTATTTCTGTGACGTGTTGGTGATTAAGAGCCTTGTAAACAGATACATTGCCATTACGCCAACTAAAATGGGTAGTGTCGCCCAGCGAGCTTCCTGCCCCGGTAGAGCCGGTAATCCCATGAATATGCAGGTCGTTCTGCAGCTTTGATTCTTGTGCCAGAGGTAGTAGTGCAAGCTGAATAGCTGTGGCAAAACAGCCGGGATTAGCTATGTTTGTGGCATTTTGGATAGCGTCCTTTTGAAGCTCCGGCAGCCCATAAATAAATTGGCGCTGGTGATATGATTGTTGCCCGTCAAAACGAAAATCTCGACTTAGGTCAATGATCTTTGTTGACGGTGCCACGGGATGGGTTGTTAAAATATCTACTGAATTACCGTGACCGGTACATAGAAAAAGCACATCAATGTCACGATTAGTATCTGAGCTGAAGTGGAGGTCTGTTTCTCCTAGCAGATCGTCGTGCACAGCAGTAATCGGTTCGCCGTCTTGGCTCCTGCTGTATATGAAATCTATTGTTACTTCCGGATGGTTTAGTAGCAGGCGAATGAGTTCTCCACCCGTATATCCCGATCCTCCTATAATTCCTGCACTAATCATTACTGTTTACTGTTTTATGGATATTAATTTGATTTGATAAGATCTTGGCAAAACCCTTCACATCCTTACCGCTCCAGGTCTTGTTCATTTCTCCATAATCGCCAAACTTCGCATTCATTAGGTCGTTCGGCGACGAGATGCCATCAATTTCAAAACGATATGGATGCAAGGTGACCTTTACTGACCCCGATACTGCTTTCTGGGTCGACTCCATAAAACTCTCGATATCTCGCATGACGGGATCCAGATACTGTCCCTCGTGCAACATCATACCGTACCATTCGGCTACTTGGTTCTTCCAGTAGAGTTGCCACTTGGTAAGCACGTGTTTCTCGAGCTGTTTGTGTGCATTTATCAAGACCATCGGTGCGGCAGCTTCAAATCCTACTCGGCCTTTAATACCAATTATCGTATCGCCTACATGAATATCTCGTCCCACCGCATAAGCCGAAGCGAGTTCATCAAGATGCTGTATCAGTTTTACGGGTTGATAGTGTTTGCCGTTTAGTCCGACCGGTTCTCCCTCTTCAAATATCAGCTCGATGGTCTGGGATTCTTGCTTCTGCAGCTGGCTGGGCCAAGCTT
>CAYNKF010000047.1:0-10771 GCA_964397705.1 uncultured Balneolaceae bacterium
CCTACCAACTACGAGACTCCGACAGTACACAAGTCAACTTTCCCGGCGATTTTAATGGAAATATCTCGCTGGTAACTTTTATCTACACCAACTGCCCCGATGTTTGCCCCGTCATCACCGCTAACATGACCAATATCCAGCGGGAACTCGACGACACCAGTGGAGTCAACTTCATCGAAATCACCTTTGATCCCGAACGCGATAGCCCATCCGTACTCAAAGAATACCAAGACTTATACGGACTCAATGAACAATTTACCATGCTCACCAGTCATCCAAACGACAGCGACGCACTACTTGATAAGCTCGACATCGTTGCCCAAAAAGTTACTGTCGACTCCCTCGGCTACGACAGTACCAACTACGCTATACGCCACTCCAACACCCTCTACCTGATGGATAAAGATGGATACATTCGCGCCGAATATCCTGCACACCGCGTAAAACCCGAACACGTCAAAGACGACATCAATTACCTCCGATCAGAATGAAACCTACTAAACACTTACTACTAGTTATACTATCAAGCTGCTTCCTGTTTTTGGGATGTGGTTCTGAATCGAATTCACCCAACGAATCCGACTCCAAAAAAGAAGTCGTTCTCGGAAAAATAGCCCTCGACAACGCTTGGGCACGTCCCGGCTCAAAAAAGGGTAAAAGCGCTGCATACCTCCGCATCTCCAACGCTACCGCCTCCACCGATACGCTGCTTTCATTTAACAGCAAAGCTGCACAAAGCATAGAACTACATGAATCTATCGAACATGCCGACGGTACCACCAGCATGCGTCCGGCCGAGCAGCAAATAATCCCAGCCGGAGAAAAACTACAACTCCAACCCGGCGGCCTGCACCTCATGCTCATCAACCTAAAAAGAGATTTAGCCGTTGGTGACTCCCTGCAAATCTCCCTGGAATTTGCACGCGTCGGTACTATTTCGACCACTGCTCCAGTACAAATACAGAATTGAACTCATACAACACGAGCAATATATATACCATTGTCCTGGCAATGGAGTTAACCTTCAACCGCCTCGATACCCTCGGAGCTGATGACTCCTGTTAAATTCACACACTTTGAAAAGCAACATGTCATGCTGAACTTGGTTCAGCATCTAATAGACCCTGAAACAAGTTTAGGGTGACACGAAATTATTTAAAGGGATTTATTCTATGCTACAATCTATATTAGCAGTTGGCATCGGCGGATTTTTCGGCAGCATTTTTCGTTATCTCATTAGCTATTATATAAATATTAGTACGCACTCCACTTTTCCTTTTGGCACCCTCACCGTAAACCTTATTGGCTCATTTCTGATTGGAATCATCATTGCAGCTGCACTCCAAGGTGATCTCAACAAATCCATGCGCCTGCTTTTGGCTACCGGGTTTTGTGGCGGATTTACGACCTTCTCTTCTTTTTCCTACGAATTCTTTTCCCTCCTACAACACGAACAAACCGGATACGCTTTTTTATATGCCACGACTAGTTTCATAATGGGATTGGCTTTTGTGTGGCTTGGTTTTTATCTCATCAAATAAAAAAGGACGAGATATTATCCCGTCCTATACATAATAATACCCTTACTAATGACCGCTTGGCCAATCAAGCATCATTTATTAAACTGTAAAATATTCGCTTCCGAACCGCTTGGCAGAGGAATATTCAACATATTCGAAATTGTTGGAGCAATTTGTGGGATTGTCGTCTTTCTGCTGGTTTCACCCTGTGGCACATTCCATCCGTAAAAAATAAGCGGCACATGTGTATCATAGTTATAAGGTGAACCATGTGAGGTGCCGGTGGGATAATTTGTATCCAACCAACCTGATTTTAACTGTATGTAAACATCACCGGATCGATCATACATAAAACCGCGCTGATACATCGCTTCCTGTCCTGTACCATAGTTTTTATACTGGTAATTATGTGCAGTGTTTGTAGATTTAACCCCTTCGAACTGCAGCAGAAAGTCTGCCGCTTTTTGCTGAACTACTTTCAGTGAGAACCCATTTTCTTCTACCAAATTGTGATCCAAGTACACTTGTTGATTGGTATAGTCTTCGATCCAATCCTCGTCACCAAACTCGGTAGCAAGAAATTCTTCAAGCTGGTCTACAGCTTCGTCACTATCGAAATATCCGCCGGGAAGATTTTTATTAATCAGCTCTTGCGGAACATCTACCACACCATGGTCGGAAGTCAACACAACCAAGTAATTACCTTTACCTACTTGCTTATCAAGATAATTGAGCAGATCTCCAATAGTGCGATCGAGTCGTAAGTACGTATCCTGAAGTTCTACAGAGTGGGGGCCGTACTTGTGTCCTACATAATCAGTGGAGGAAAAGCTAACACCCAAAAAGTCGGTACCGTCTCCACTGCCCAAATCTTCACCTTCCATGGCAGATTTAGCCAGTTCTGCAATCAAGGTATTGCCAAAGGGAGTTGAGTTAATAATTCCATATTCATTCCCTCGGTTAGCCGCCAGATCGTGGGGAAAAACAGGTGCTTCCTCATTTTCAAAAGTACCTTCGTACGATCTGTCATCAGCACTACTCTCGGTATATTGTTCAATAGGCAGCAGCGTTTCCCATGTGCTGTTAGCAAATTCTTTAGCTAAACCTTTTTCATTAAAACGTTGCACCCATTCCGGAAGCTCCGAAACATACCATGAGCTACTCACAAACTTACCTGACTCTCCTTCGTACCAATAAGCCGCGTCGCCAAGGTGTCCCGCAGCTAGTACCGCTCCACGGTCTTTGGATGAAACAGTAATCACCTTGCTATTGGAACTGGCCGACTTTAACTCGTCTGTAACAGTAGTGCTTAAGAGATTACGAGGAGACATCTTTCCGGCATCACTATCAGTTCCCACCGGCGAAACCGTAGAATCAGAAACCACATACATGCTCCCGTCGATACTGCGATCATACCAGGCGTTACCAACAACACCATTTACCGACGGCGTTGCTCCTGTATAGATTGCTGCGTGTCCCGGCCCCGTAAACGTAGGAAAGTAGTTGAAGTGATTGTTTTCAAAGTTAAATCCCCGGTTGACCAATCGCTTAAAACCATTCTCTTCGAATTTATCCCAGTACAAGGGGATATAGTCGTGTCGCATTTGATCTACAACAATTTTAACAACAAGCTTGGGAGCATCTGCCGCTGCTTTAGATTCATTTTTTTTCTGCGTCCAGCCTGTTTGGACTAGAATCATTAACATTAGAAAAGCACCACATATAGTTCTGATCAATTTCATAAGTTATCTATTTGGGTTACAATATTTTAGACTAAAAAGTAACTTCTTTTAAGTAATTATCGAATTTTGATTCTGTAAAATAATTTAAGATTAGGAGTGTTATAACGCATACAAATCCAAGAATGAAATAGACAATCGGTCATATTTTTGATAGATTTACGTGCTTCAAAAATTGTTCAATGGATTACCAAGTGACTAACGTTGTAAAACATATTTTCTTTTCCCTGCTTATTTTTGCTGTTGGCAGTACTATATCTCAGCAAAATGTGGCGCAGCTTGGCAATTTTGGTAGTTCTGAGTCAGGTTCAAAAACGCTTTGTCAACAGCTTGACAATGAAATTATTTCTAATACTTCAGCAAATACTGATCCTCTTTTTGAACACACGTCTAAATCGAATACTGATGACGCACAACCCAAAACCATTACGAGCTGTAACTTTTTAATGAATCTCCTTCCGGCAGAAAGCGACTTTTCTTTTAACCCGGGAGGACAGCAACTAAACATCGGCTTCTATAACGCCGTACTCTCCTCTCAAATATTTGTGTTTCAAGAGCCCGACCCTCCTCGGCTCGGTTGATATATACCCGATCTGACTTTTTCTCTCAGATCGAACTATCCTATTGGAAGCAGTAGCACTATTCGATAAACCTACTATAGGATTTGCTATCTGATCAATTATTAATTCAACCAAATTGAAATGCAGTATTTTATTCAACGCCCCAAAAAGAAGGCGGAAGGTATCTTTAGAATCATGCTTAGCCTTATTTTTATCGTAGCGGGTGGCAATCACCTGTTTGCGACCTCTGCCGTATCCGTCAGGCTTCAAAACTCAGATCTGGGAGCCTGGCTAACCACCTATTTTTCGGCTGAACTGCTGGTATTGTTAGCAGGTATCGGTTTGGTGACGGGTGGACTTTCGCTTCTACTGGGATTCCAAACCCGGCTGGCAGCATTATCACTGTTTCTCATCATCATACCCATTACCATAGTTATACAACTGCAGGGGCTTCATACTATAGGACCACTTTTTAAAAATATTGGGTTGATGGGTGGGCTCATCCATTTTATGGCTAACGGCAGTGCCCATTATTCGGCAGATCACTATCTAGCTAACAAGCAACTTGAATACGAAAATAATTTTTAGATTATGAAAACCTACAAACTACTTTTTCTTACCCTTTTTCTACTTGCAGGAACTTTTATTTCAACGCAAGCCCAACCATCTGCAACTGAAAAGAAAACCTCAGCAATACAATCCAATGAACAAAGCAATAACTATGCACTTCTTGTCCGTAACTACAATCATCTAAGAGCGGCCGTTAAAACCCTTGACATGATGACCAGCGAGAATCCCAAGGCTGTTAATAATTTTGAGGTGGTCTTCTGCGGCAGAAAAATTACAAAAATTAATAAACATCAATCACTTATAAACGAAGCCAAACAAAAAGGCGTAACGTTGACAGCCTGTGGAATGTCCATGAAAAAGTTCTCAATGGATAAAAAACAGCTGCCAAATGGCGTAGTCGTTGAACCTAATGGACTGATACGAATCTTTGAATTGCAAAAGAAAGGATATAAAACAATCACGCTTTAAAATAATAGCAGATGCATTTACTAAATCAACGCAAAGAGCTTATTCCGTTAATCGCAGTAGGTATCCTGCTTAGTATTGTCGCTTATGATTTGTTTAGCGAACAACAGGATAATGCGAAAATCCTTAAATCCGGAAAAATGATTGATCCCTCAATGATAAGCGGCCGAGCAGCCTGTGAGGTTCCCATTCCGGATATAACCAAACGAAACCAATCTAAACAACCTGCCTTCGAGGCAAAAGAAATTTCTAACTAAGAATTTAATTAATCATGAATTTCTCTCGATTTTCAACAAATATATTTTTCATTATCCCAATAGCCCTGTCAATAATTGCGTGCGGCACCCCTAATGAACGGGCCTCTGCTGATAACGCACAAACAACTACAGAACAAACTGCCAACACCCAGAACGCATCCCAACAAAAATTTAAAGAAGCTCCTGATTTTACCCTCAAAACCATGGAAGGCAATACATTCACCCTTTCTGACCAAAAAGGAAAAGTAGTAGTACTCAATTTTTGGGCAACTTGGTGCGGACCTTGCCGAAAAGAAATCCCTGATTTTATAGAATTACACAAAGAAATGAAAAGCGAAGGAGTAATCTTTGCCGGTATCTCACTTGACGAAGAAGGCTGGGAAAAAGTTCGTCCCTATGCTAATGACATGGAAATCAATTATCCTATTATGGTGGATGATGGAAATGTATCTCGTCAATATGGGCCTATTCGAGCGATCCCAACAACGTTAATCATCAACAAAAAGGGACAAGTAGAGTATGTAGCACCCGGCATGCTTACTAAAGAAAAATTAAAACCCATTCTCACGAAATTGGCCGATAGATAATTCTGTTTTAAAACTGGTTAGAACTAAATTATCCTATGAATCTTAAGACAACCCGACAACTACTTACCACTTTTCTTCTGGTTACCCTCACTTTTTTTCCTGCCCTTTTGCAGGCTCAATCGTTTGGAAATCCGAGCGGATCGGGTGGCACGCTTGATAAGGTTTCGGTCGAGGTAATTTCCGGCCAGGAAACCATCACAGCCGGATCAGAGGTAGAGTTTACCATCTCCATGGATATCGACGAAGGATGGCATCTAAATGCACACAATCCCCCACTCGATTACTTGATAGGCGTAGAGCTGGAGATGGAAACCAGTGATGGGGCTATTGTTTCTGATATTCAGTATCCCAAACCACAGCAAAAGAAATTCAGCTTTGCCGAAGAAATTCTGGATGTCTATGAGGGAACATCGTATGTCCTTCTAAAAGCAAAAAGTAGTAGTAACCTGGAGAAGGGTTCTTATACGCTTAAAGGGCAATTTACGATCCAGGCCTGCAGCGACGAGGTTTGTTTGCCCCCAAGCGATATTGAACTCGAATTTCCGTTCACCGTAGGTGAAGAGGATATCCCAACCAATACCGATCTTTTTAGTGATCTCGAGTCTAATCAGAGAGCGGTATCACAGGGCGGTGCTAATGAAATAGCCTCGCTGTTTAGCAAGCAAGGTGCTATTTGGGCTTTTTTAAGCATTTTCTTGATCGGGCTTGCACTTAATTTAACTCCTTGCGTGTATCCAATGCTGTCGGTGACTATTTCCCTTTTTGGGGGTACCTCTGATAAGGAAAACACCTCAACAGCTCGTACCTTTTCTCGTGCATTGGTCTATGTACTGGGTATCGTTTCGATGTATAGCGTGCTGGGAGTAATGGCCGCCTATACCGGTGATCTTTTCGGTAGCTGGAAGCAGAGTCCCTGGGTTCTGGGCGGTATCGGTGTTCTCATCCTGCTGCTTTCGCTCAGCATGTTTGGTCTTTATGAGCTGCAACCTCCGGCCTGGATGATGCAAAAGCTCGGTAAAACGCAGCAAACAACCGGTTATATCGGTCACTTTTTATCGGGCTTGCTGGTAGGCGTTTTTGCCGCTCCGTGTATTGGTCCGCCCGTCATTGCGCTGCTTGCTTTTGTCGGTGCTCAGGGCAGTCCTGTATTTGGATTTTTCGTCTTCTTCGTCATGGCGCTCGGACTCGGAATTCCATACCTCTTCCTCGGTACTTTCAGCGGATATCTCAACGAAATGCCCAAATCCGGAGTATGGATGGTCTGGGTTAAAAAGCTGTTTGGCGTTGTGCTCGTGGGCGTAGCTCTCTTTTACCTAGCTCTGGCATTTTCCCCACAATATACCATGTACTCGGTATTAGTAACATTGGTTGCCGGTGGTATCTATCTTGGATTCCTGGAACGCTCTGCCAACGACAAGAAACTTTTTCGATGGTTCAAGTATGCTACCGGAATTGCTGCACTCATTGGTGCCTTCTTTTTATTTCAAAACCTGCAAAAAGAAGGTATCAAGTGGCAAGAATATAATGCAAATTTAATCGAAGAAACGAATCAACCGGTCATCCTCGATTTTTATGCTGACTGGTGCATTCCCTGCATTGAGCTGGAGCGACAGACTTATGTAGATCAGGAAGTTATTGCAAGCACCGAGGATTTTCTTCGAATGAAGGTAGACCTCACCCGCTACGACTCTGAACGGGCAGAAAAACTTAGAAAACAGTATAATATTGCCGGGGTACCAACAGTAATATTTTTAGATTCAGAAGGAAATGAAATCCGCGAGGCGCGCATAGTTGGCTTCCTTGGACCGGAGGCCTTCCTCAAAAAAGTCAAAACGGCCAAGCAACGGTAACTACTTTTATTTAGTATCATTCTCAAAAACGTTAAATGTATTATTTATGAGCAACACAGATCAAAAGAAACAAAGCGGCTGGAAACGAAGTCTTATAGAATGGGGCGTTATTTTTGCTGTCGGTGCAATTCTTTATGCTACCGGATGGCATACCGAAGTATTGGGCACCCTACAGCGGGGAATGCTATGGACCGGCTTCTTTGATGCCGATACCTCCCAGATCGAAAACATCGAAGGCCCTTTTCTCTCTGACTCAGACTATCGCTTTACCATGGAGACTACTAATGGCAAAACCGTATCGCTGAATCATTATCGCGGTGATGTCGTATTCGTGAATGTTTGGGCTTCATGGTGTCCCCCTTGCGTGGCAGAGATGCCAACAATCCAAACCTTATATAAAAATGTGGGTGGACAGGAAAATATCCGTTTTATTCTTCTTTCCATGGATGAACAACATCAAAAGGCTATCAATTTTATGGAGAGGAAAGAATTTCCCATGCCCTATTATTTTCCGGCTTCGTCTATACCTACCCAGTTCCGTAGCCAGTATCTGCCTACTACCTACATTATATCAAAAGAGGGTCAAGTCGTATACAAAAAAGAAGGGATAGCTGATTACAGCTCAACGAACTTTGCCCAATGGATGATCGAACTTGCCCGAAATTAGTTACTGATAGTTACAACCAGCGCCGTACTTCAGATTTATATTTCTGATATTCTTCGCTAAACTTCTCTTTCATCACATTCTCTTCGGGAATAATCTGATAGCGATTCATATAGCCCATAAAAAGTGGAAGCATTGCAAACACCAGCACGTTCCCAAGATAAAAGCCATAACCCACTAAAATAAGTAATAATCCTACGTACATTGGATTTCGTGAAATGCTGTAAATACCATTCGAAACCAAATGACTAGCTTTATGGGGATCATGAGGATCAATTGAAGTGGACGACTTATAGAATTCAACAAGCCCTAGTACACCAAACAGCCCTCCTATACCCAAAAAGAGGAGGCAAACCCACGACATTGGTTCAAACGATGCCCAACTAAAAACAAGATATTGATCAATCCACCACATGCCTGTAGCAATGATCAGTGTAATTATTGCTGGTGGTATTTTAAGCTCTAATTCCATAGATAACAGTAGTCAAACACCAATACCTCTAGACCCAACGCGTAAGCTTATATCCCTTTAAAAAAATTTGCAGCCAAATATATGAATTACTCGAAAACAACCCACTTTTGGACTGCCCCGATCGCTACTTAAGAATTCATTTCTACTAATTTTTCGATCCGGGGGAAAAGCACTTTTTGATAATCCTGACGCTGCCGTTGCGGAACAGTATATTCATAATCGGGATTAAAAATTTCAATTTTTGTTTTTGATTTGCTCAATTTAACAATATGAACTTCGCCGGATTCCTGAGTCAGACCGCGTGAGCTGGCATAACCACTACGCACTACGGTAATAATTATTTTTGTTGGATTTTTAGTTTCAGAAACATTTCCAACCTTCAGTCCCGAGCCATCAATTGCCCCCTTGACTGCCTTCTCCATAAATCTAAAGGGGTGAGAATAATTTCGTTCGCCATTAGAATTTGAGGACAGGCTTTCGGATCCGGAACATGCACTTAAAATTAGGGGAAGAAGTAAGAAAAAACTGAACGCTCTTTTTTTAGTAGTCATTAGTAAATAGTATTATTTAAACATTTAATTCAAATATCAGAGTTTAGCCCCCATCACATCATCGATTCTTAAGAAAATGATGCGCTCTTGACTCTGACCTTTTTGCAAATGCTACGGATTATTCATCTATGCTCGCTTCATCTTTCTCTTGATTAATTCTTATGACATTAATCATGCTGAAAAAATTTGTTATTTAGTATTATAGAATATAGCATATCAATGTTAACCGCTTGTTGAAGAATCCTCAACTCTGGTATTTCCTTTACAAGTTTAAGCCTATATCCAATATATGATGAAAATAAGCCCAACCTTCAAATATCGCCCAATAAAAATATTGATTAATCCGTTATATCGTAATGGTGGTGATCAGTCTAATCCCTAAAGGTGAGATTTTAAATTCTAATTTCATGAGTTTTTCATCTAATTTTATTACCTACACTATAGTGTCAATTTTGTAAAATGAGTGATGCCAACATCACTTACATAAAGTTAAGATAGACTAAAATATTGCTTACAATGCGTACTGCACAAGAGGCTAAACAATTCTGGGATGATCGCTACTCGAGTGGTAACTACATTTATGGCACACAACCAAACCGCTTTTTCAAAGAAAAAATTGATCATCTTGAACCCGGGCGATTATTGTTACCGGCTGAAGGGGAAGGACGTAATGCGATTTATGCAGCACGGGAAGGCTGGCAAGTTGATGCATTCGACATCAGCGAAAAAGGGCGTAAAAAAGCACTGGAGCTTGCAAAGCGCAATCATGTTACTATTAATTATTCTATTAGTAAATATAACGATTACGAAATAAAAAAGGATTTCTATGATGGAATAGCCCTTGTTTACGCACATTTGCATAAATCCAAAAGACGAGGCGTTCATCGTAAACTCGTTACAGGACTAAAACCGGGCGGACATCTTATTCTGGAAGCTTTTTCAAAAGAGCAGCTTGGCAATAATTCCGGCGGACCACAGGACCTCGAAATGCTCTATGACTTAGATGAGCTGCTTGATGATTTTGAGGAACTAAAAATAAAACACGCCGACGAGATTGAACTAGAATTAGAGGAAGGTAACCATCACGAAGGTACGGCTAACGTAATCAGGGTCTTTGCTCAAAAATAAAAAAGCTCGAAATACCCGAGCTTTCCTTAAACTGTTGGTATAATATTATCTACTTTTCGCTCGCCACACCTGCGTCAACTAAATTCTGAAATCCGCCAATATTATAAACATTCTTGAAGCCGTTTTTCTTCATTAGTTCCGTGGCCTGTCCACTTCTGTTGCCAGTACGGCAGTATAGATAGTATGTTTTTTCTTTGTCAAGGGAATCCAGTGCAGCCTCAAAATCTCCATTCAACAGATTAAGCTGGTAATTAACGTTCGCCAAATGTCCCTGATTATATTCCTTTAGCGTGCGTACATCAATAATCACGCCGGGCGTTTCGTCCACCTTTTCCTGGAATTGCTCAACATTTATTCGTGTGCTATCCTCTTCGCTTTGAGCACAAGCTTGTGCTACAAAAAGTGTCA
>CAYNKF010000048.1:0-10642 GCA_964397705.1 uncultured Balneolaceae bacterium
ACAGACTTGCTTTATTCTGATTATTTTGAACCTTTGGATGAGGAGTACGATAATTTTCATTACTTACCTCATATTTCCCGGGAAGATCGTCGCCCCGACGGCACCAAAAAATATGTTCAAACCTGTTTATGGGATGAGGACGAGCTACTTGATCCTATTATGGAGCAGGAGAATACACTGATGTATATTTGCGGACTCAAAGGCATGGAAAGTGGTATTTATCGAGCATTAGCTAAAAAAGGGTTTTCCCAATATCTGGATGTTCGTGAGCCGGCGTCCGGTAAAACACCTGAAGAGTGGGATGAAAGGGATCTTAAAAGGTACGTTAAACCTTCTGCTAGAACATTTGTGGAAGTCTATTAAGTGAGATAAAGCTTTAAATCTATTTCTGCTGGTATTTATCATCCCGGTTCTTACAATTAATTCGTAATATTTGTTACACCTCCTGAAACGATATACTTCATCACATCTGAAGAATTGAAGTCAATGGGAGTGACATTCTGAGTAGGAACCAGGAATAAGTTGCCCGAAAAGTTATAAGAGTGGGGACAATAAACGGCAACCATATCGTCGATACCAAGTTGTGTAAGATCTTTCTGGGTAACAAAACCAATGCGCTTAGCTTCCATGCCACCTAAATCGATAAGAACTGGCTTATTGAATCGTTTTTTATCGCCCACAAATGCTTCAGTTAACTCCTTTAGTGAAGTGTAAATAATTTTAATGAACGGCACTTTTTTTAAGAAACGCTCAAAGTAGGTCACAATAGGACGAGTAATAGCTCTGGAGAAAATGTACCCAATAGCTGAAATTCCAAAGAAAACAGTGATGATACCCAGTCCGGGAATATCAATATTGAGCCATTCAAAAAGCAGATCATTGAAAAAGTTATTTGACCACCTGATGGCCGAATAAATAACATATATGGTAGCTCCTATAGGGAAGACAAGTAATAATCCACGAAGAAAATTATTGATAATGGGACGCATAACGGCAAATATTTTGTTGATTAGGATGATGCATGAACATAATCTATAATCGCAATTAATGGTGCGCAAAAGAACTGTTATTTCAACCGTTTTTAAGATGAGTTCAACACTTTTTTTTGCTATTTTCAACGGTCTGAATAATCTAAATTAAGATAAACAAAACTGATGTCCCACAAGAGTTCTGCACAAATACGCCAGGAATTCCTGGATTTTTTTAAGGAAAAAGATCATTTGGTCGTATCCAGTGCACCGGTAGTGCCCCAGAATGATCCCACTTTGCTATTTACAAATGCGGGGATGAATCAGTTTAAACCGATCTTTCTGGACGAGCAGTCCGGTTACGAAAAAGAGGGTGAAACCTGGCAGCGAGTTGTTGATAGCCAGCGTTGTATTCGAGTAAGCGGAAAGCATAATGACCTTGAAGAAGTTGGCCACGATACCTATCACCACACACTTTTTGAAATGCTCGGGAACTGGTCGTTCGGCGACTATTTTAAACGCGAAGCTATACGGTGGGCGTGGGAACTGCTTGTGGATGAATGGGGGCTTGAACCCGATCGTCTGTATGCTACTGTTTTTGAAGGCGATGAAGAGGACGGACTGCCGGTTGATCAAGAGTCGATCGAGCTTTGGGAAGAGGAAACTTCCATCAATCCTGATCACATTCTGAAATTTGATAAAAAGGACAACTTCTGGGAGATGGGCGAAACCGGACCATGTGGCCCTTGTTCGGAGGTACATGTGGATATTCGTCCCCACGAGGAGCGCAAAGAAAAAGACGGGGCCGAACTCGTAAATATGGATGATCCGCGGGTGATGGAAATTTGGAATCTCGTATTCATTCAGTTTAATCGTCAGTCCGACGGTTCGCTCGAAAAACTGCCTGCTCAGCATGTTGATACGGGTATGGGCTTTGAACGCATTTGTGCAATACTTCAGGATAAACAATCGAACTACGATACCGACCTTTTTGCGCCGTTGCTGAGTAAAATCGGTGAGCTTGCCGATGTTACTTATGGCGATAACGAAGAGACCGACATTGCCATGCGCGTTATAGCGGACCACATTCGTGCGGTAAGTTTTTCTATTGCTGATGGAGCATCGCCCGGGAATGACGGTCGGGGTTATGTTATTCGACGAATACTCCGGCGCGCTATTCGATACGGTTGGGACAAGCTGGACCTTAAAAAGCCGTTTTTCTACAAACTGGTACCTACGTTGGCTGAACAGTTTAAAGAGGTATTTCCGGTACTCATTAACCAGCAGGATTATGTGCAGAATGTAATTCAATCTGAAGAGAAAAGCTTTCTGAATACGCTGGGACAGGGTATTCAACTGTTTAATGAGATGGCCGAGGGGAAGGATGAAATCTCCGGTGAAGATGCCTTTAAGCTGCATGATACATACGGGTTTCCCATTGATTTGACACAGCTCATGGCCCGTGAACGGGGCTTGGATGTTGATGTTGAAGGATTTAACAAGCGCATGAAAGAACAGAAAGAGCGAGCTCGTGCCGCCGGGAAGTTCAACGTAGATCAGTCATCCCAAAAAGAGTGGATTACTGTGACTGACACTGAAGGTTTTGAGTTTGTGGGTTACGATTCTCTTTCTACCTGGAGTAATATTAAAGCGATTCGTAAAGGGGGCGACCAAAATGCTCTTATCTTGGAAAAAACGCCGTTTTATGCAGAGAGTGGTGGCCAGGTTGCCGACACCGGAATCATCAGCAATGGTGATGAACATTTGCGGGTACTGGATGTGCAGCAATCGCCGGACGGTTATATACATATGGTTGATAAATTGCCTGAAGATCCTGAAGGGGAATGGGAGGCTATGGTCAATGGCGACCGAAGACGTGAAATTAGAAAGCACCACTCCGCTACTCACTTAGTGCATGCTGCACTTAAACAGGTATTGGGCGACCATATCGCACAAAAGGGTTCGCTGGTTGATGAACAACATCTGCGATTTGACTTCTCGCATTATGATCAGATTACCAATAGCGAGTTGAACCAGATTGAGGGAATCGTCAACGATCGCATACAGCAAAATATCTCCAAACAGGAAGATCGCAATATACCTATTGATGAAGCCAAAGAACGAGGGGCTACCATGCTTTTTGGCGAAAAATACGGTGACAAAGTACGCGTAATTTCTTTTGATCCCGAGTATTCTATGGAGCTTTGCGGCGGCACCCATGTGGACGCCACCGGAGAAATTGGTTACTTTCGCTTTACCGGCGAATCTTCTGCAGCAGCCGGAATACGACGTATTGAAGCGAAGGTGGGTAAAAGCGTGGATGAGTATTTGCGCCAGGAAAATGAATTAGTGCAGCAAATCCGTTCAGAGATAGGTCAGAGCCAAGACTTGGTGCGTGATATCCATCAGATTATCGAAGAACGAAAAGATCTTGAGAAGGAAGTTGAAGAATTGCGCAAACAGCAAAGTGCTTCCAAGTTGGATGGACTTATCCGGAATGCTCAGGAGCTGAATAGTGGAATCAAATTAGTCTCGGGTGAAGTTCCTCACGCAGATATGGATTTGTTGAAGCAGCTGGGGTATGAGTCGCTTGATAAACAAAAAGAAGGGACGATTACGGTGCTTGGTGCAAAGGATTCCGATGAGGGCAAGGTGTATGTGATGGCGGCCGTAACCGAAGACCTCATCAAAGAAAAGGAATTAAAGGCCGGTGCTCTGGTCGGTGAACTGGGACAACTGCTCGGTGGTGGAGGAGGCGGCCAGCCCAACCTGGCTACAGCGGGCGGACGAAAACCGGAAAAACTGAAAGAATTATTTGATCAGCTGCCATCAATTATAAATAAACATTTAGATTAACGGATTACCTGTAATCTTCCATAATTTTAGGTATATTTTCTGACCCATATTTGAGTAAATTTTCAATTGAAACGTTATAACAGTTAACCTGCTGTTGAAGATATTATGGCTAAAAAAGAAAAAAACGCAGAAGAAGTTTCGTTTACCCCAAAAGGAACCGGTATTCGTACCAACGGAGAGATTGTTCGCAGTACGGAATTGCCTGATCCCACAGAGAAGAAACATACTGATCTCGACTTATCTGACGATGATGTTGTAGATATGTTTGAGCAGATGTATTTGCAGCGCAGGTTTGAAGAGCGCGCAATGCAGATGTATCAAAAAGGAAAGTTTGGTGGATTCCTTCACCTGTATATGGGGCAGGAGGCTATCTCTACTGGAACAACTTATGCCCTGAATGATGACGATGACATTATTACGGCCTATCGCGACCACGGCTGGGGTTTGGTTCGCGGAGTTTCACCCAAAGAAGGAATGGCTGAGCTCTACGGAAAAGCTACGGGCTGTTCAAAAGGTAAAGGAGGATCAATGCACTTTGCCAATGTGGATGAACACTTCTGGGGCGGATATGGAATTGTAGGCGGTCATATTCCCCTTGGTGGAGGAATCGCTTTTGCTAACAAATACAAGCAAAATGGACGTGTTACCGCTTGTTTCTTAGGCGATGGAGCGGTACCGCAGGGGGCCCTGCACGAAACGTTGAATATGAGCCAGAATTGGGGATTACCTTGTATTTATGCCGTGGAAAATAACGGTTATGCGATGGGTACGGCCGTACACCGCCATTCGGTTGGTGAGATTGTGGACCGTGCCGACGGTTATGATATGAAGAAGATGATTATAAACGGCATGGATGTGTTCACGGTGTATGAAAAAATGAAAGAAATTGCTGAGGACGTCCGTGAGAATTCAGAGCCTTGGTTTGTAGAGATTCGGACTTATCGTTATCGCGGTCACTCCATGTCGGATCCAATGAAATACCGTACCAAGGAAGAACTCGAGGAATATGAGAAACTCGATCCGGTGGCACGTATTAAAAACTACTTGCTGGATGAAGATATCATTGATGAAGACAAGGTAGATGAAATTCAAGAAGGTATAGAGGAAACGGTGATGGAAGCGATTGATTTTGCAGAGGAAAGTGATTTCCCTGAAAAAGAAGCGCTTTACGATCACATGTTTGCCGAAGATGACTATCCTTTCCACACGTAAGGAATAGAACAGATTAACTGTTTAATGACAATTTTTGAAATAAGTAAATAGAAATGGCTGAGTTACAATTCAGAGAAGCAATCCGGGCAGCAATTGATGAAGAGATGTCTCAGGATGAAGATATTTTTGTAATGGGCGAAGAAGTCGCCGAATACGATGGAGCCTACAAGGTAACCGAAGGTCTGCTTGATAAATACGGATCTAAGCGGATGATTGATACACCTATTTCGGAGCTCGGTTTTGCGGGCATTGGAGTAGGAGCGGCCATGAACGGTCTTCGTCCTATTGTTGAATTTATGACCTTTAACTTTGCTGTTCTTGCTGCTGATCAGATTATTAATCACGCTTCAAAAGCGCGGTATATGACCGGCGGACAGGTTGAAATACCGATTGTATTTCGCGGACCTAACGCTTCTGCGGGACAATTGAGTGCAACGCACTCGGTTTCTTACGATTCCATGTACGCGCATTTTCCCGGTTTAAAAGTGATTTATACATCTGAGCCGGCTGATGCCAAAGGATTGTTAAAGTCAGCGATCAGAGATGACAATCCGGTTTTATTTATGGAATCGGAGCAGATGTACGGCCTGAAAGGCGAGGTACCGGAAGAGGATGATTTCACAATACCAATCGGAAAGGCCAAAGTGAAACGCAAAGGAAGTGATGTAACAGTAGTAGCACACGGAAAAATGTATCATGTTGCTACCCAGGCGGCCGAAAAACTGGCCAAAGAAGATGTGGATGTGGAAATTGTTGATCCACGTACGGTTAAGCCGTTGGATATGGAAACGATCGTTAAATCTATCCGCAAGACCAACCGCTGCGTCATTGTGGATGAAGCACATCCGTTTGGCGGACTAGCAGCTGAAGTGGGGTATTTAATACAGCGCGAAGCTTTTGACTATTTAGATGCGCCTGTACAGCGTGTAACGTTACCAGATACGAATGCTCCCTTTGCAAAGAATCTGTTTGATGAGTGGTTGCCGAGTGCGGATCAAGTGATTGACGCAATTAACACCGTTACTTATCGCAAATAATTACCTCTGTGTTATTCTGAACTTGTTTCAGAATCTATAATAATACGACCTGCATGAGATCCTGATTTAAATACAGGATGACACTGGCTTTTAAATTTGTTTTGTTGAATAAAATTACAATTAGTTAACGATTTAAATCTAACTACTATGGCAGTTAAGGTTGAAATGCCCAAGCTAAGCGATACGATGGAAGAAGGCGTTATCGCTGCGTGGAATGTTGAAGAAGGAGATACAGTAGAATCCGGCGATGTAATTGCCGAAGTGGAAACCGATAAGGCGACGATGGAAGTTGAGGTTTTTGATGCCGGAACTATTCTTAAAGTTCTTGTTGATGAAGGCGATGCTGTGCCACTCGGCGGTTTGATTGCCGTTATTGGGGAAGAAGGTGAAGACATCAGTGATATTTTAAAAGAAGCTGAATCTGACAGCGGTTCTAAGGACTCTTCAGATGAAAAAGAACACGAAGCTGATAAAAAGTCTGATGAAGAAGAGGAAAGTTTTGACCCCGTTTTCGGTGATCTTGATAAAAAAGGAAATGGTCAGCCGGATGACGGACGAATCAAAGCATCTCCGCTGGCTCGTAAGATGGCCGAAGAGAAAGGTATTAAGCTGGCTAATGTAGAGGGCAGTGGTCCGCACGGAAGAATAATTAAACGTGATATTGAAAGTTACGAACCTTAAAAAGCTCCTGCTGCCACACCTGCAGCTACCGTATCACGTGAGGATAAAGAACACCGCGTATCACAGATGCGTAAGACTATTGCTCGTCGACTATCTGAAAGTAAGTTTAGTAGTCCGCATTATTATGAGACCATTGATATTGATATGAGTGCGGTTTGGGATGCTCGAAAGCAACTCAACGAAATAAGTGATACTAAAATTAGCTTTAATGATATCGTGGTAAAGGCGGTAGCAACAGCACTGCGCCAGCATCCCGATATCAATAGCTCTTGGCAGGGTGATAAAATTATCGAGCATGGCGATGTAAATGTTGCTGTGGCCGTGGGCATTGACGAGGGACTGGTAACACCTGTAATTAATAATACCGACCAGAAAGGATTACAGCAGATTGCGTCCGAAAGTAAAGCACTGATTGAGAAAGCCCAAAATCGTGACTTACAGCCCGAAGAGATGGAAGGCAGTACCTTTACAGTCAGTAACCTCGGTATGTTCGGGATTGAGGAGTTTACAGCAATCATCAATCCACCTAATGCCTGTATTCTTGCGGTCGGAGCCATTCGCGAAGAACCCGTAGTCGAAGATGGGGAAGTGGTTCCCGGCAAACGGATGAAAGTTACGCTGTCCAGTGACCATCGTATTGTGGATGGCGTATCAGCAGCTAAGTTTCTGAATACGCTTAAGCGGATGCTTGAGAACCCATTGGGTATGATGCTGTAATCTTACAGATTGATTATTTAGTGATTTTAAAAAGCCCTGGATCGAAAGGTTCAGGGCTTTTTAAATTTTGACTATATAAGGGCTTTGCAAAGCTCTAAAACCTAAATTATTATCTCGACCCAGACTGGGCCGACAGGTGGCAGGGAGAGAAATTTGTTTTGTGTATTGAAACCACAATACATTTTTTTATACATCTCTAAGCTGTGAAGGAGTTGTACTCCTGAACAGATAGCGGTGTAAAACTCCCTTAGAGCCTATTGTTTTTCCAGCTTCAACCTTCCTTTTGAAGGACTATCTGCTAATCAATAATGCCAAAACAGCAGGCACTTTAAACAAAGGATGACAATGGTCTTGCAAAGCCCTCTATATGTGATAGCCCGCAAGGTTCTTTGCGATCAAATATTGAAGGGGGATGCTTTACTTGTTACCATTCGATATTGGTTGGCCATAGTCATGCATTTCTCATTCGGATTAGATTTTTCTCCCAACTTAGACCTATCTATAATTCTAATCTTTGTAAAACAAGCTCTGGAACTTCTAAAACCACTTTATAAAATTAGAAGCCTCTAATTAATATTAGAAATTTTTAATATTAATAAATTCTAATATATTGCTGATAGAGAGAATATACTTAGAGGCAATTATGATAAAACAAATCTTTATATCAACAGTTCTGATCATCGGGTTGCAAGTCAGTTCTACAGTTGCACAACAGTCAGCGCAGGCATCGATGAAGGTAAGTGTTGAAGTTGTTGAGGGAGCCAGTATTGCTATGAGTAAGCCAGATAAAGTTAATTTATCAGAAAATGGCAATTCTGTTCTCGGGGCTATGCGCCTGCAGGGCAGTGATAATACGTTAGTAAATGTATCCGATAAGCTTCAGCTCTTTAACGCGAATGGCAACGAGATAAATCTTAATATTACAGCTATCAATGATATTGAACCTGATGCTGATAATATTCGTTTCCAGGGGTTACAGTCCCAAAATAATCCTGAGAGAGGTTCTTACAGCGGAGAGCTGAAAACAACGGTAGAATATTTATAGCCTCTATTATAGAAGAAGTATCAAAAGAGCCGATTGGTACTAGTTCCTTGTCTTCTGACCTTCTATTGTTCAATCAGTACGGTAATTAGATTATCGATAGCGGGAATATCGGCAAGCTTTTGCTGTAATGCTTTGGTTCGCGTCCATGAAGTAAATCCATCAAAAACAATGGCACCTTCTGAAGACGTCTTGAATACAGTTTCTGTTTTAGGATCAATCAGGGATTTAAACAGTTCTTCGTCCAGTTTATCTGTTGTACTTTCGATGCGAATCTGGAAGCTAAATTTCATCGCTCGCTTTTTTCTCTCATCTAAAAGTATAGAGTAGCTTTGGATGTTTTCAAGGGGGGTGTCCTTGGGTAAGAGTTTTTTCTTTACAGCTGTGACCACGGAATCTCTCTGATTTATTGAAGAATATTGCTCATCTAGATATACCACAAACTTATCATTGGCTTCATTTACGTTGACGGAGGTTGTTATCTCTAGCTTTTGTTCGACTTGTTCTGAAAAGTGGTGAGCAGCTTCTTCTTCCTGGAATTCCTTCAGCTTGAAAAAATCCGATTGGAAAGCATCGGGTTTAGTAATTTTGTTATCCAAGACCACGAGTGCGGCTCTTTTATATGCATTAGCGTGATAGGATATAATATTTTCAATAGCTTGATCACGTTTGGGTATAGAAAGACTACGAATAGCGTATAAGCCGGTGTTTGTATTAAGAATAACACCAAAAGATCCATGAAGACTATTAGTTGCTTCCATAGCAACTTCTTTAGCCTTAGATAAGGTCTTAAAACTGGCAAGCTGAATTTTGTAATAGAGATCCTGATCAGAAATATGAGTCGTATCCGCTGTTTGTTCGGTAGAGACGGTATCAGCTGCAATAGGTTCAGGTGTAGACTTGGGGATCAATCTAAAGTTCAAGCCTTCGACAAAATCTCCTTCGGCCAGAGCTTCAACCTCAACCTTCATGGTATCGGGCTCCGATTTGACATCAAGAAATTCCAGCTGTGTATCATCTACATATAAATGGTAGTCACCGGGCGGAATCTCATAAGCATAAAACGTGCCGTCGCTAAAGGTACGCATTTCTTTTCTATACGTTGTATCCTCTTTAGAATCCAAGTAAACGCGTAGGCCGGACTGTGGGTTCTCATCCCCATTATTCGTTTTAACAACTTTGCCGGATATAACGCCTGAAGTATAGAACGGAATATCTATCGGTTTATACTGGTTCGGGTCCGTTACGATGGAGAACTGCTCTAATTTTGGAACCAGCAAAGGATTTTTTATGGCTGATTGATTGATCTCCATATTAATTCTGTGATAGGACTGCAGCTGGCTGAAACGAAGGATACCCTCTGAAGATGTTGACATGACTCCCGCTCGTCCTATTCGAATGGCTTCTTGGTCTATGACATCATCCCCTTCGTCATATTTCCCGGAATCATTCGCATCTACATAAAGGCGAACAGATGTTGCGGAACGTCCTACCTGTTGCCTATTCGAAAAGGCTAGATCGTTATTGTAGTCATCATATCCGATTGATCCTCTAATATTTTGTGAGAAGGTATATTGGTTTCGCACATTCCTGGCATTTGTAGTACTGCGAAATGCATTGAAATCGATGGTCAGACCAACGTTTAGGAAATTCAGATCATTTAAAAAATTTCTGGAGTAGGATGCCTGAATTCTTCCGTGCTCAAATATGCTTTTGGATGCTTGTATTTCGGCTTCTCTGAAAGCTCCAATACCCGGGCTATAATCAATGTTACCGCTAATGAAGGTGTTTTGAAGATAACGGGGAATGTTGGGCGTTCGGGAAATAAGATAGGTAGCAGATGCGCTTAGGTCGGAGCTGTTGCTTGGATTAAAGGAAAAATCACCGAACTGACGATCTCTATAGCTGAATCTCAGATTCAGACGATTGATTCGAGAGTTCAAATCTATGGCATAGCTCATGTTATCCTGCGGTGAATTCTGAGCATAATTTCCCTGAAATCGAAAATTTAATGGTACTTCTCCTATTGATAATGGAAAAAATGCATTGGCCGAAAATTCCTGCTCGTTACCGACAGGATTGTAAATTCGGTTGTCGGTATAATTAGTATAATTTATACCCCAGCTGGC
>CAYNKF010000049.1:0-10636 GCA_964397705.1 uncultured Balneolaceae bacterium
AAGAATGTTGTGATATTGGCATCCATAATCGCACTCATAGCGTTGGAGTAACCACCCTCAATGGCGGCACGAATCGTTTTGCCGGCTCGCTGTTCCTCCCTGATCCTGTCAAATATCAGCACGTTAGCGTCCACGGCCATACCAATGGTAAGTACAATACCCGCAATACCGGGTAAGGTGAGCGTTGCCTTAAAGGCCGCTAAAATACCCAGTATAAATATAATGTTGAGCATCAAAGCAAGGTCGGCAATAGCACCACCGGCTCGGTAATAAACCATCATAAAGATGGCAACAATAATCAGCCCGATAATAGTCGAATAAAATCCAGCCTGAATTGATTCTTCACCAAGGGTAGCACCAACCGTACGTTCCTCGACAATATCAAGCGGAGCAGGAAGCGCACCGGAAAGCAATATATTGACAAGGTCTTCAGCTTCGGTAACACTTTCCAATCCGGAAATCGAAGAACGTCCGTTCGAAATTTTTGTCTCTACATTGGGATAGGAATACACATACCCATCTAGGACAATGGCAATGGGCTTACCGATATTTGCTCCGGTAATACGTGCCCATCGTCGAGCACCTTCGGCATTCATATTCATTGACACACGGGGCTGATTGGTAGCCTGATCAAAATTCACGCTGGCTTCAGAAATAACATCTCCTGTCAGCTCAACTTCTGATCGCACGCCAATGAGCTCAAATAATTCCTGACCTTGCTCAGTTTCTGTAAAGGCAGAAGCACCCCACATCAACTCGATATTTCTGGGTAGCAATTCCTGAACTTCTGGACGCTGCAACAACTCATTAACACGCGCCGTATCCCGACCGGTGGAATAACCAAATGAATACGGATTACGTCCGCGTGGATTTAATACTTCAAGTAATGGATTCTGAGCAGCTCCCTGTTGAACGGTATCGGATGTATCTGCAGACACCTGATCATAATAGCTTACTACACGATCTTTCGCATTACTTATTTGGTCAGGCTGACCTACTAATCGAAATTCGAGACGAGCTGTACCTTTCAACAGATCACGTATTCGCTGCTTATTGGATACGCCCGGAAGTTCAACTACCACTCGGTTATTGCCCTGTTTAAAGATAGCAGGCTCGGTTACCCCATAACGATCAACACGCGATCGTATAATTTCCATCGCCCTGTCTACAGCAGAAGTTCGCTGTTTCTGTAAATAAGCCTGGATTTCTTCATTTGTTGACCGGCGGGTAATATTCTCGGTATCCGAACGATAATAACGACTTAACCGACCATCGGGATATCGCTGCTCAAACATCTGTACCATCTCGTTGATAAAGTCAGTATCATTTTCGATAGCCCGTTGTTTAGCATCATCAATAACATTTGTTAGCGTTGTATCAATGTTATCTCCTGCCAACTCTTTTAAGAATTGCGCGGTTCCAACTTCAAGCGTTACGTGCATACCCCCTTGAAGATCAAGGCCAAGTGATAATGAGTTCTGACGTAACTCTTGCAGACGCTGGGCATTTTCTTCTACATATTCAGCTCGTTCTGCTTCTGGCAAATCTTCAATGTAATTTTGCTCCAATGCATTTTGGACTGTTGGCCACAAATAAAAGATTGTTAGTGCCAGAAAGGCGACAATAGAGCCTATTTTAAATCCATTACCTTTCATAATAAATCGTTTTTAAAATTAAGAATAGAATTTCGTTAACTATACAACACCCGATTGTGCGAGGTTGAACTAAAGAATAGGATATTCCAGTTCAGTCTATGGAGCACCAATAGCAATGCCCTCTGTCATCGGCTGCATTGCCATAGCAAAAAACTCATTAGCATCCATTGTGTAAACATCGAATTCCCAAATAAATTCAGGAACAAATGATCCAGCCAAAGCTGAATTTATTGCTCCTTTTTTATCCAGGATTATAGAAGCAAAAGCTTTTGTGACCGAAGGAATAGGTATACCGGCCATAGCGTTACCGGTTTGGAATTGACTCCACTCAATTAACAACAGCTGATAGAAGTGCATTGAGGCTGTTGATTCTGCAAAAGAAAAATTAAAGTTCTCGTTGTTACTTTTTACAAACTGAGAAGCTTCTTTTATAAACTCATCCAAGTCACGGGCAGACTTCCGAAGATCATCCAATTCTTTTTGTAACCCAATGCTATCGGTAGCTTTTACTTTACTATCCAACCAACTTGCAAAAGCCTGAGAAGACCGATTAACCTGAATTTGCTGCACCATATACAAGCCAAAGCCTATACAAATCGCAGCAATTACAGAAAAACGAGTTATATATGTGCGGAGTCGATTCATCAGTGGCAGAAAATAGGGAGAATGTAAGAACGGGACAAACCTTTTTCTGCTTTCCTAATATATCTTTTCAAAAAGCACCAGTTCAGCTTCTACACCACCCCGAGTTACTCTTCAAGCCCGGCTTGATGATTTCGAAAAAACATATCATCAAGCCAGCCATAAAATATAGTAAGCATCAATCCGGCAAACGAAGCAAACAAAATATTGCTCGAAAAAGGCATCTGCGAATAAAGCACGGTTTCAAACAGTGCTATCAACAATACGGTTAGCACCACCCACACTAATAGACTCTTTGCGAAAAAACTCATATAAACCTCCGATTTTTGTTAGAAGGATATATGCAATAATGTCGAAAGTAATGCAATCCGGCAAATCTTGGTCGATAAAAACCTCAAAAACTTTCATTGATATGCCTTTAAGAAGCTGTTACCGTCTGTTGCTCCTCACGGTTGAACTCCTCTTTCAGATATTGGCCCGTATAACTGTCTTCCATTTGGGCAACGTCCTCAGGCGTCCCTTCAGCAATAATTTCTCCACCGCCAATCCCACCTTCGGGTCCCAAGTCAATAATCCAATCTGCCGCTTTGATCAGATCGAGATTATGTTCTATGACTATTACCGTATTTCCTTTATCCACCAGCTGCTGTACCACATCAACGAGCATACGTACATCCTGGAAATGCAAGCCGGTCGTTGGTTCATCCAAAATATATAACGTATCACCGGTACCCACTTTGGCAAGTTCGCGAGCAAGTTTAATACGCTGTGCTTCACCACCACTAAGTGTAGTACTTGGCTGACCCAATCGTAGATAGCCGAGACCAACATCAACAAGCGTACCCAAAATTCGATTGATGGCGGGCACTGAATCAAAGAATTCATGCGCTTCATTGACCGACATGTTTAATACATCGGAGATATTCTTTCCCTTGTAATAAATTTCGAGCGTTTCTCGATTATAACGCTTACCATTGCATGTTTCACAATCCACATACACATCCGGCAGAAAGTTCATCTCAATCTTTCGAACACCGTCCCCATTACAAGCTTCGCAGCGACCGCCTTTTACGTTAAACGAAAAGCGTCCCTGGTCGTAACCGCGAATTTTAGACTCCGGAAGCTCAGCAAAAAGCTTGCGAATATGATCAAACACCTTGGTATAGGTGCCGGGATTTGATCGAGGAGTACGTCCGATAGGGCTCTGATCCACTGAGATAATCTTATCCAAATTATCGATACCGTGCACTTCATCAAACGGGAGCGGCACTGATTTCGAGTTATAAAACTCCGTTGAGAGAATAGGCTCCAGCGTTTGATTAATCAGCGAACTCTTTCCGCTTCCACTTACGCCCGTTACACAAATAAATTTTCCGAGTGGAATATCTACCTCCAACTCTTTTAAGTTGTGCCCACGTGCCCCTTCGATTTGAACTGATTTCCCATTACCTTCGCGTCGTTCATCAGGGTAAGGAACTGTTTCTTCATCTTTCAAAAATTTAGCTGTCATCGAATCTGGATCAAGATCTTCGGGCTTACCCTCTGTAACAATTTCTCCACCGTATTCACCCGCTCCGGGGCCCATATCTATTACATAGTCGGCTGACTCAATAGTTTCACGGTCATGCTCCACCACGATTACGCTGTTTCCCAAATCACGAAGCGTTTCAAGCGAATTTATTAGCTTAATATTATCACGTTGATGTAATCCAATGCTGGGTTCATCCAAAATATATAGTACTCCAACCAGTTGAGTACCAATTTGCGTCGCTAAACGGATACGCTGTGCTTCGCCCCCACTAAGCGATTGTGCTTCACGATCCAGCGTCAAATAATTCAATCCGACGTTAAGCAGAAAATCCACGCGATCGCGCACTTCCTTTAAAACCTGGCTACCGATCTTCTGCTGTCGCTCAGTGAGATCCAAGTTATTAATCGTATCACGAAGCGTAGTGATATCCATCTGCACCAACTCATCAATCGTATAGCCATCAATACGATATGAAAGTGCCTCTTTGTTAAGTCGACCGCCGCCACATTCGGGACAGTCGATTTTACTCATAAATGCCTTCGCCTTGTCGCGCTGTTTATTAGAATTGCTCTCCTCGTATTTTTCGTAAATCATGTCACGCAATCCCTTGAAGGAGTGCTTATAGGTGACATTATCATCACGAAAATCATAACTGACATCATACTTAGTATCACCCCCGCCCTCAAAAAGCAAGTCCAACTGCTCCTCGGAAAACTCTTTAATCGGTGTATCAAAGTCGAGACCAACCGAATCGAGCACTGCTTTTATCTGTTTAAAAGCAAAAATATCGCGGGGTTCTCCCAAGTAACGAATAGCTCCTTGCTCAATCGTTTGTTCCTTTTTGGGAATCACCAAGTCGCGGTTAACATCGTAAGTATAGCCAAGCCCGTCACAATGTTGACAAGCACCATACGGTGAATTAAAGGAAAACATGTTTGGAGCAGGATCTTCGTAGGCTAATCCGCTTTCGGGATCAAAGAGATTCTGCGAATAGAGATGATCTTCAAATTCCACCTCTCCATCCTCTCCTTTTGGAACGGCCAAAATCACATTGCCCTCAGCCATCTCTAGTGCCAGCCGTATGCTTTCGGCAATGCGTTTTTCGCTTTTTTCATTGATTACAAACCGATCCACTACAACTTCAATATCATGCTTCTTGTATCGATCAACCTTCATGTCCTCTTCGAGGTCCATGAATTCTCCATCTACGCGGACCTGCACAAAACCCTGCTTCATAGTTTGCTCGAATAGCTCTCGGTAATGGCCTTTTCGTCCCCGAACCACCGGTGCCAGACAATAGGCTTTGGTTCCTTCGGGCATATCCATAATTGTAGCCACCAGCTGATCGGCCGTCTGCTTTTCCATCTTATTACCCGACTTCCACGAATAGGGTACACCAACGCGAGCATAGAGCAACCGCAGGAAATCATAAATTTCAGTGACTGTTCCTACGGTAGATCGTGGATTCCGGTTCGTTGTTTTCTGATCAATGGAGATCACTGGTGAAAGTCCGTCTATAAAATCTACTTCAGGACGCTCCATCATCCCTAAAAACTGTCGGGCGTAAGCAGAAAGCGATTCTAAAAAACGACGCTGACCTTCGGCATATATAGTATCAAATGCCAGTGATGATTTTCCCGAACCGGAAATACCGGTAATTACGACAAGTTCTTCGCGGGGTATATTTACATCTAAGTTTTGCAGATTGTGTTCGCGTGCACCGCGGATGACTATATTTTCTCGCAAAGGTTACCCAAATTTTTGAATTCAATAAAACTTTAAAAGATAAGGATAAATCGTATCTTTTGAAGCCTACATTTAAAACTGATTTTCGATTTTGAAAACCAGTGTAAACAACGGAAAATACCGGCATTTCATTCAATAGCTATGCAGCAGCTTTCTATCAATTTAACAGCTCTTTTCAAGTTCAGTTTTCAGCAGTACAAATCCTATGCTTCCTTCATCATAGGAGCAGTCCTTACCTTTATCGTACTAGCGGTTGTTCCACAAATCTATTTTATGTTGCGTGCTCCTGAGAATCCCACCTTAGAAACACAACTTGTTTCTTTTATATTAACTGCAGTACAAATCTTCTTGAGTCTCGGTTTTACTAAGTTAATGCTGCTACTGGTACAAGACGCCCCTGTAAGCGTTGCCGATATGTTCAACAACTTCCAAATCTTTTTCAGTTATTTTGTTGCCAGTTTTATATATGGAGTGGCCGTTTCTGTGGGGTTACTCTTGCTCATAGCCCCGGGCATTTGGATTGCTATCCGATTTCAGTTCTTTCCCTATTTCATTATTGAAAACGGTGATTCTTCTTTTACAGCCCTCCAGAAGAGTTTTAATTTGTCACAAGACCTTCTCTTGGAACTTTTTGTGTTCGGAGTTGCAGTGGTATTTCTAAACCTAATCGGAGCCCTACTGTTTGGAGTGGGAGTGATTATCACTTATCCCCTGACAACCATGGCAACTGCAGTCATCTACCGAAGTCTAATTGAAACATCAGAAACCATCCCAGCCGACTCCTACCGAACCTGAGGACCAGCTTTTATACAGGAACATAGCTTCAACTTCAGGGTAAAAAATACCAAAATGTTAAACTTAAAAGCACTACAGTTTTACTATGCCAAAGATAATTTGGAAGGGTATTATCGCAGCCGGAGTTGCCATACTTTTAACTTCCTGTAAAGCATCCGAGCCCGCAGAGTCTGCCGGAGACTATTTGTATCCCTATTTGGAAAATCAGCAAGTGGGGTTTTTAAACAGTAAGCTTGAGAAAGAAATCGATCCTCAATTTAAATTTGTAGATGATACAGTCTGGCCCTACTCCTTCTCTGAAGGGTTAGCAGCTATCAATTTTCTAGGAACGACAGGTTACATTGACCGCCAAGGGAATATCGCTATTGAACCAAAATTTGATCATGCCCAGAACTTCAAAAACGGCAAAGCCTTAGTCCGTAATCACGGACAATATGGGTTTATTAACCAGGATGGTGATTTTATTATCGAGCCTCAGTATCATAATGCAGGGAATTTCAACAATGGTTTAGCACCCGTTCAGCAAAACAAAAGGAGCAACTGGGGTTATATAAACCAGAAAGGAGTATTTGACATTCAACCACAATTTGAAATGGCCCATGCTTTTAGTGAAGATAGGGCCCTTGTTCAAACATCAGAACACAAAGAGTGGGGGTATATCAATACTTCGGGTAAAATAATAATATCAGCAAAATACCCCCGGGCAAAATCGTTCTCCGAGGGATTAGCCGCAGTGCAGCTGGGATACAAACAATGGGGCTATATCAATAAAAACGGAGCTGTAGTCATAGAATCAAAATTTTTGGAAGCTCAACCTTTTTCCGAAGGTAAAGCTGTTATTGCCATGCCCGTTGATAATGATAATCTGGAACAGAAAAAATTTGGGTATATTAACAAACAGGGAAAAATAATTATTGAACCTGTATACGAGAAAGCTTTTTCATTTCATGAAAACAGAGCTAAAATAAAACAAGACGGCAAATATGGATTTATCAATGAACAGGGCCAGTTAATTGCCGACCCCATTTATGATAGGGCTTGGAGCTACAAGGGTGATTTTGCCATGGTAAAACTGGGAGAAAAGTATGGCTATATTGACAAGAACGGCGTTTTTGCCCTGGAACCAATCAGCTAAAACTTTAGTTCTTGCCACATCACAACATTTTAATACGCTATACCTTCTAATAATTGCTCCTATCCCTAATTTTCGGTAACCTTAGGGGTTTTATTAGAAGGACAAAAAATCGGTCAAGAATTTAATGTATTCCAAAAAATCAGTGGCTTCTGAAGTAGAAAATCCTAAAGACTGGTCTCCTCAATCCTGGAAAAAATTTCCGGTTAAGCAACTTCCGAAATATCCGGATCAGGCAGCACTGGAGCAAGCCTACAATGAATTACAAAATAATCCTCCGCTGATCACTTCGTGGGAAGTTGAAGCCCTGAAAAAAAAGCTGGCTGATGTAAGTGCGGGAAACAGTTTCCTGCTACAGGGTGGGGATTGTGCCGAGAGTTTTGCGGATTGTAAATCTCCTAAAATAGTAAATCTGCTCAAGGTTTTACTACAGATGAGTTTCATTCTCATCCACGAAATGGAAACGTCTGTTATTCGGGTGGGACGCATCGCGGGTCAATATGCAAAACCACGGTCACGAGATTATGAAATTATTGACGGAGAAAAAATCCATAATTATCGTGGAGATTTAATCAATAGTATCACTCCTACTAAAGAGGCACGCAAGCCTGATCCCGAACGATTAATAGAGGGGTATAATAAAGCAGCACTTACCCTTAACTTCTTGCGGGCGCTCTCAGATGAAGGGTTTGCCGACCTACACCATCCCGAGTACTGGGAACTCGACTTCATGAAAGAAAACGAATACTATAAAGAGTACGAGGCGATGGTAAACTCCATCCAGAAGGCAGTTAATTTTATGGAGACCATTACGCCTAATGAATTTAGTACTACGCAAAAAATTAATGTTTATACCTCTCACGAGGGCTTGAACTTATATTATGATTCTGCCCAAACACAGCAGGTGCCCCGTCGTGAGGGCTGGTACAATCTTAGTGCCCACATGGTTTGGCTTGGAAACAGGACACGCGATCTAGGCGGTGCTCATGTGGAATACCTGCGAGGTATACGTAATCCAATTGGCATAAAAATAGGACCAAACTATGACCTGGATCATACCTTAAAATTGATTGAGCGGTTAAACCCAACCCACGAACAAGGAAAAATTGTTCTTATTACTCGCTTTGGAAAAGACGAAGTAGAAAACGGGCTTCCTGAACTTATCAAAAATATTAAACATGAAGGTATGCCGGTGGTCTGGAGCTGTGATCCCATGCACGGTAATACGTTTAAGACGGAAGAAGACGTCAAAACTCGTAATTTTGATGCCATTGTTTCGGAAATCCGGAAAACCTTTGCCATTCATCGCGATCTGGGCAGCTATCTCGGCGGGGTTCACCTCGAACTTACCGGTGATAATGTCACTGAATGTGTTGGTGGCGCTAATGGCCTGCATGAGGGACAGCTTCACAAGAACTACGAAACCTACTGCGATCCGCGCCTTAACTATCAACAGAGTTTAGAGATGGCTTTCCTTATCGCCAAGGAGTGGAATCAGAGCTATGGCAAATAGCATAATCTCTGCGCCTTAGAGTACTTTCCAAAGTTCACTGTATCAGCCTATCCTGCCACAAATGCAGCTCAGCTGACGGTTTGACTAATCGGGCGGTGACATTTTTTTCTCATCCGCTGACAATTCTGAAAATTTCACGCCCTATCTATGGCTGAATGACAGACTTTTTCTTTCTTCAACCCATTGGTACAGCTCTTGCAGCTATGAAAGTGAGTTTAATCAACAAATATTTCCAACACAAATTCACTTACGAGGTGTTTATTATGACTTTAATGAGATATTCCAAACCCAGTAGAAACACACTAGACAAGAACTTTTCAGACATCATGGATGAATTCTTTAATGATGTTGTTAATGATCGGCGCGGTAATTTTGTGCCCAGTATTGATATTTCTGAAACTGAGGATCAGTTTCACATAACTGCACAACTTCCAGGCATGAACAAAGAGAATATTGATATCAGCTTGGAAAACGGACGACTCGCAATAAGCGGTGAGCGCAGTTTCGAGAATGAAGAGAAAGGTAAAAAATACCATCGTGTCGAGTCGAAGTACGGTTCTTTCGAACGCTCTTTCCAATTGCCCGACAATGTTGATGCAGAAAGTATTTCAGCAACCTATGAAAACGGATTGTTGAACATCAGCATTGACAAGAAGGAAGACAAAGTGAAGAAACAGATTGAAATTAGCTAACCTCAGCTAATGATTGATTCCCAATCCGCGGGAGTTGCCATGAACAGCAACTCCCGTTTCTTTTTTCGGTCAATAACACAATAATTTGCTACTCTTGGATGTTTATTGAACTGTCAGAAATTCAAAAATTATTAATCTCGATCTAATTAAACTGAGTTCATTATGGAAAAAATTCGTTCCTCTAATTTGTTATGGGCTTTTGTAGCTGTATTGGTTGTCGGCTTCTATACCATAGATTTGCAGACCAATAATGCATCGGTACTTTCACTGCCTGCTTTTTCCTCTGATCAAGATGTTGAACAATCAGAGAGACCTCCCTCAAAAACCATTGGCGAACTTAATGATGCCATTGTTGATATTGCTGATAAATCAAAACAGGCGGTTGTAACCGTTAAAGTAACACAAACGGTAGAAGCGCGACCAAATCCATTCAGCCAATTTTTTGGGAATCCGCGTCAGGAACCCGAGGAATACCAACGACGTGGACAAGGTTCCGGTGTTATCGTCTCTAAAAAAGGGCACATCTTGACAAATAATCACGTTGTTGAAGATGCCAGTGAGGTTGAAGTACAACTCTTCAACGATAAACGATTTGATGCTGAAGTCATTGGTACCGATCCTCTTACAGATATAGCGGTATTAAAAATTGATGCTGAAGAACTGAGTGTCGTAAAACTTGGGAACAGTGAACAATTACGAGTTGGTGAAATGGTACTAGCCATTGGTAGCCCACTTCAAGCAAGCCTGGCACACTCAGTTTCAATGGGTATTGTATCAGCCAAAGGACGTTCAGTCGGCATCATCGAACAAGGAGCTGGATATGAAAATTTTATTCAAACTGATGCCGCCATTAATCCTGGTAATTCTGGTGGTGCTCTCGTGAATATGGATGGCGAACTAATTGGCATCAATACAGCTATTGCTTCTCGC
>CAYNKF010000050.1:0-10429 GCA_964397705.1 uncultured Balneolaceae bacterium
CCAAAGCCATTTGCAGCGGAGATACAGCCACAAACCCCTGGCCAACTCCTAAGCTAAGCTGATCGCCAATGCCCCATTTGCCTTCACCCAGTACACGATTAAAAAACGTACTGTCTGGGATGGTGCCTGTCACTTCATTGGGAATATCGATGTTGTTATACTCTCCCAGACCAAAAGATGTAGCCAATTCATGCCATTTATCAAGACCTTTTTGAATCGCAATTTTATCCATCAGCCAAAAGAAGAAAGTATTGCTGGATTCTTGGAGTGCTTTGCCCACATCATATTTGCCTGGATCGGCCAAGTCATTATATCGGCGTCCGCGGAAATAGTAACCTGGATTGTCAATTTTTGTTTTCGATGTGATTATACCAAGCTCCAATCCCATCAGAGCCATAAGCGGTTTGAAGGTAGAGCCGGGGGGTTGTTTCCCTGAAACCGCCCTATTATACAGTGGATTGGTAGTGTCGGCATTGATGCTATCCCAATACGTTTTGTCGAGGCGCCCAGAAAGTTTTCTGATGTCATACTCTGGAGCACTTACCATGCTAAGAACGGCACCGTTATCTGGATTTAATGCCACCACAGCCCCTTGTTTGCCTTCCATAAGATCTTCAGCCAAGAGCTGAAGTTCAGTGTCAATAGTAGTATATAAATCAGACCCTTTTTTAGGACTCTCATCTATGGCACCATCCTGATACGATCCCATGTTTTGTCCCATGGCATTGACCTGAATATACTTGGTTCCGAGGGTGCCGCGAAGCTGTTCTTCATAGGCCATTTCAAGACCACTCTTCCCCGTTTTATCTCCGAGATGATAACTTTGAGTCCTTAAATATTCTTCTTTGGATACTTCCCGCAAATATCCCAGAATATGGGAAGCCTGCAGGCTGTCAACCGGATAATCACGTTTGCTCTCAATTTGATGGCCTACTCCCGGAAGTCGCCAAATACTTTCTTGAATGATGGAAAATGTTTCAAAATCGACTTCAGTAAAAATTCTTGATGAACGATAATAGGAGTAGTCACGGGCTTCTTGCACTCGATTTTCAACCTCTTCCACCGGTACATCCATAAGGTCAGCAAGAATAGGAGTATTTTTGGGATCGTAACTGGCCGGTGTAACGGTAATGGTATAGATAGGTTGGTTATCAACAATTAGGTTACCATTGCGATCGTAGATCAAGCCCCGGGCGGGATTGACAACTTCTTGTCGAAGTGAGTTTTCCCGACTGAGGGGATTATAGGTATCGTAATCAAGTATTTGTAGTTGGAATAGGCGACCCAAAATGATAAGTCCCAAAACAATAATACACACCTGTAGCACCCGTAGAGATGTTTTGGAACGTATTTTTTTTCGGGATTGCATGGTATTAATTTGTTCTAAACAATTGAATAAAACTTGCTACAAAAGCAGTATACAGACTACTGCCTATCAGATGTCGCCAGAAATAAAATTCTCCAGTATAACTTTGAATAGCAATGTTGAGTCCGAGAAATATGAGATTATGGATTAAAGCAGCAATAGCAATAGTTAGAAATACCTGTCCAATAAGTAACTGTTTTTTTGATCCTCTGGGGATGAAGTTATAGCTCATGAATACTAACAACGTTTTGGAAAACATATTTAGTCCCCATAAATCAAGCATAGCATCTTGTAAAAATCCTAGCCCCGCGGCCATCAGCAAAGCAGATGTTCGATCTTTACCTGCCATATACCAAACAAGAAATATGAGCAAAAGATCAGGTTGGACCTGCATGACTTTTAGATGCCGAAAAAGCATAACTTGAACCAAGAGGAAGGCAAACCCAATACCAAAATTTTTAAAACGTTCAGGATTCATTGTAAAAGATTTTGATAATCTTCGTTCAGATTCTTGATGGTGGTATCCGGCTCAAATTTTACAATAAAGCCTTCAGCAATCTCAAATAGATTTACAAATGGCTCAATATATACACGCTGGGTTTCTTTGCCTTCCTGAGGTTCGGTTCGCAGTACTTTTCCGATGGGAATATCGGGCGGAAACTGGTTACTGTATCCTGATGTAACCACAACTTCGCCAGTATCAACAACGGTAGTTTGAGGGATGTAATTAAGTTCTAGTTCTGTTTTGCTTTCTCCATCCCATGAAACTATCCCATAAGCGTTAGATTGCTGAAGTTTTGCACTTACTTTGAATAGGGTATTATAATAGGGCATAATTTGCGAATAGTCATTCGCTGTTAAAATCACTTTACCCACAAGTCCTTCCGATGAAACCATAGGCATTCCATTTGTGACGCCTTCTTTTTTTCCGGCATCTACAGTTAGTGAGTTGGTAACCTGATTGAGCTCTTTACCTACGATTTGGACTGGATATAAGCTTAAGTTACTCTCGCTACTGAATTGTAACAACTTCCGAAGCTGTTCGTTGCGTTGCTCAGCTGCCCTAAGTCGGCTGAGCTCATCTAAAAGTAATACGTTTTGTTTCCTTAAATAGGTATTTGTTTTCAATGCCTGTCGGTATACCCGAACATTTGAAAGCGGTTCTTCCAGATAGCTGAACACCGTTATAGATGCTTTCCGCAGGTTGTTTAGACCGCCTTGATATCGTCCGACCATCAGCACTACTGCTATTATCAGTATGAGTGCTGTGAGTATATGGTCTTTAGCATCAGCTATGCTGGGAAGTTTGAATCGCATTCACCTTCACTGGGTTTAAGAAATGACAGTTCTGTAGTATTCGATATCTTCAAGGATTGCGCCCGTTCCGCGTACTACCGCTGTTAGTGGGTCTTCAGCAATATGGACAGGTAAATCAGTTGTTTCTATGATCAGCTTGTCCAAGTTTTTAAGCTTAGCACCACCACCGGTTAGCATAATTCCGCGATCAAGGATATCAGCTGAAAGTTCGGGAGGTGTTTGCTCGAGTGACTTAGTAATGGATTCTACAATGGTGTTTACCGACTCAGAAATCGCCTCGCGGACGTCTTTCGAAGAAACATGACGAATTCGGGGGACTCCATTTACCAAGTCACGCCCCTTAGTTTCCATGTCCAGCTCCTCATCGAGTGGGGCCGCAGAACCAATTTCGCACTTAATCTTTTCGGCCGTTCGTTCCCCGATTAATAAGTTATGATTGCGCCGGAAGTAGTTGATGATATCATCATTAAGCTCATCACCGCCGAGACGAACAGATTGGGCATAAACAATACCTGAAAGGGCTATAACAGCAATTTCGGTAGTACCACCACCGATATCCACAATCATATTCCCGATAGGTTCATGGACATTAAGGCCAATGCCAATGGCAGCTGCCATCGGCTCGTCAACTAAGTGTACTTCTTTAGCTCCGGCATGTTCAGCACTATCACGCACCGCTCTGCGCTCTACTTCGGTAATACCGCTGGGCACGCAGACAACCATCTGACGCGTGCTTGAATACCATTTCATTTTAACCTTATCAATCATCCCGCGGATCATCTGCTCGGCGACTTCAAAATCGGCGATGACTCCATCACGAAGTGGTCGAACAGTACGAATATTTTTGTGCGTTTTTTCGTGCATGAGCCGTGCTTCATGACCTGTTGCTACCGGCTCATTTTGTGAGTTTAGTGCTACAATAGAAGGTTCATTTAATACAATACCTTCGCCGCGCGAGTAGATGAGTGTGTTAGCAGTGCCGAGGTCAATAGCTATGTCGGTATATAGCCAATCAAACCAGCCTGCATTTTGCTGATCTTTTTTCTTTTTAGATGCGTGTTTATCCATGATTATTTGGTGTAGATGAGCTAATTGTAATCAAGTTGATCGCCTGAATAATTTCAAAGAATGAAAATACAATTTTGTAAGTCTATTTGCGAATTAATCAGGATTAAAAGTAAAAACCAAATTGTTGAATATTTTAGTGTCTGAAATGCCTGTTGCCGGTAAAGACCATGGCCATATTTAGTTTATCAGCAGCTTCAGTAACTTCATTATCACGAATACTACCACCGGGCTGGATGACACAGGATGCCCCTGCTTCGGCCGCGGCTTCAACACCATCGGCAAATGGGAAAAAGGCATCGGAAGCAATGGCTGTACCTTCCAGTGAAAGTCCTTCTTGTTTGGCTTTGGCGATGGCAATTTCTGATGCTTCAACCCTACTCGTTTGTCCCGTGCCAATGCCAATTGTTTGCCCATCCCTTGCATATACAATCGCATTCGACTTAACATGTTTCACAACTTTCCAGGAGAACAGAAGATCTTGTACTTCTTTTGAAGTAGGTTCTCTTTTTGTTACTGTCTTTAACTCTTTTTTTGTAATGGTTTTTATATCAGCTTCCTGGCTTAAAACTCCTCCAAAAATTGATCGGAACTGTAGGGTTTTCTCAGTATTAGGAAATTCTTGAATACGGATCAGCCTTCTGTTTTTCTTTTTTTGAAGTAATTTTAATGCTTCCTCACTGTAAGATGGTGCAATGATAATTTCCGTAAATATTTCATCAACTTTTTGGGCCGTTCTAATATCCAGTTCTTTATTAACGGCAACAATACCGCCAAAGGGAGACATGGTATCGGTAGCAAAGGCTTTATCCCAAGCATCAGCAAGGTTATTAGAGATTGCTACGCCGCAGGGAACCGTATGCTTGAATATCGCACAGGTTGGTTTATCATCTTTGAAATCGGCGATAAGGTTAAGCGATGCATCGACATCTGTAAAGTTATTATAACTGAGCTGTTTCCCATGGAAGCAGTCAATATATTCATTTTGGATACCATAAACCGCTGCTTTTTGGTGAGGATTTTCACCATATCGAAGCCCCTGTGATTTTGGTAATGAAATATTTAGCTGTTGAGGTAATTCTTCTTCCCCAGTTTCCAGATTATTGTAATAGTTAGCTATGGTTGCATCGTACTTAGCGGTATGATTGAAGGCAGCCATGGCCCATTGTCGGCGTTTATTAAATGAAATTTCAGTGTGTTCGCTAAGCTCTTTGCCGAACTTGTTATATTGCATGGGGGAGGTCAAGACACAGACGTGGGCAAAGTTTTTGGCAGCCGCACGAATCATCGTTGGACCGCCAATGTCGATGTTTTCAGTGGCTATTGCAGGAGTACAATCGGAATTTGTTATCGCTTCTTCAAAGGGATATAAGTTTACCACAACCAACTCGATGGGATCGATATCCAGACGTTTCATTTCATCTACATCGGGTTGATGACTGGTTCGTCCCAAGATGCCCCCGTGAATTATGGGATGAAGCGTCTTTACACGTCCATCGAGGCACTCATCAAATCCTGTTATCTCGCTGACATCGGTTACGGGAATATCAGCTTCACGAATTTTCTGAGCAGTTCCTCCTGTAGAAATAATTTCTACATCAAACTGATGTAACTGCCGGGCAAGTTTAACAATGCCTGTTTTATCGGAAACGGAGAGAAGGGCTCTATTAATTTTTAAGGAGTTCTTGGGAAGAGAGTCGAGCGGTTGTAATGACACAATTAAAAGGAGTAATTAAGAGTTAGATTTATTATTGATCTGTTTAGCTAATTTTGCAATTATTTCAGGAAATAATTTATGTTCTTCTTTTAATATTCGTTTGGCCAATGTTTCGGGGTCGTCAGATTTTCTTACCGGAACTTTACGTTGTCCTAATATAGGTCCTTGATCGTACTCTTCGGTTACCATATGTACCGTGCAGCCTGATATTTCTTCTTTGTTATCAATCACTGCCCGATGTACCTTCTTACCATAAAATCCTTTACCTCCATATTTTGGTAACAGGGAAGGATGGATATTTACAATACGGTCTTTGTATTTATCAATTATTTCTGATGGAATTTTGATCATGTATCCTGCCAGTGCAATAAGCTGTGTATCCCATTGTTCAAGTTGTTTGAGCAAAGCTTCTACATAATTGGGATAGGAGGAAAAGTCGGAAGGTGCTAAATATTCGTGATCAATATTGTGCTTTTGAGCACGATCAATGGCTTGGATTCCTTTTTTGTTAGAGATAAGACCGACAATGCGCCCATTAATCTGGCCGTTTTCAACAGCATCAATGATAGCTTGGAAATTTGTGCCCGATCCCGAGGCAAATACGACAATATTAATCAAGATAAAAGAGCGAAATAGTTATTTATTTGCTCGCAAATATAAGTAAAAAAGCACACAGATTAAGTCTTGATTTTAAATGCTTTATTCAACTTCTGAAGAATTGCCCGCCCTAAAAACGTAATAATTATTGAAGCTCCAGCTAATCTGGTTGAATGTAATCTTAATAATTGTAGCTATCGGTACTGCAACCAACATCCCCAGAATACCGGCTGTTTCGGCGCCAATCATAATAATAAATAATATGGCTACCGGATGTATATCAGCAGATCGGGAAAAGATAATCGGTTGGAGAACAACGTTGTCGAGAATTTGAACTCCAAGTATGGCAAGTACACAGGGTAGTACGAGTGAAAAGTTTCCTACTTCGATAATGGATACTACAATAGATAAGATGTAGCCTATGATTGGTCCGAAATAGGGGATAGTATTGGCGATTCCTACTGCAATTCCAACAGAAAGTGAATTATTAAGGCCAACGATTGATAACCCGACCCACGCAGAAAATGCGATAATTAGACTTTGCAGCATTACTCCTCTAAAATACAGACCCAAACGGCTTTCAATTTTGTCAATTAAACTTAAGGCCGTTTCAAAATATTTATTGGGAACTAACTTCAGAATATTGCGGCGGATTTTTGTTCCGTCTTTCAGAAAGAAGAAGGTCGCAAACGGAATGATGAGCGCAGCTGAAAAGATATTCGTAAAAATACCTATGAGGTTACTAAGCGCAGAAGGTATCTCACCCACATCAAACAGATCTTCAAGGACTGCAGCTAAGTTGTTACTTAGAATACCATCCGGTAAAAAGGTAAACTTATCAGTGAGCTGAACCTCAATTTTTTGGGTGATATTTTGGATGTTTTTAATGCTAAGCTGACTGGCCAACTCCACCATTTGATTGGCAACAATGGGGATAACATTTGTTGAGATCCACACGAGAATTAATACAAGCGAGCTTAAAGTCAGTGTTATGGAAAAAGTTCTATTTAAACCGGCTGCTTGCATGCGGTTTACCAAAGGGTCCAAGATATAACTGAAGATCATTGCTATAATCGCATATCCTACCAAGGTGCCATACCTAAACACCAAATAGCTCACTACCCCAATAGCTGCTAATCCTACCACTGACTTTATTACGCGCTCAAGAGTAATGTTGTTCATTGCTCAATAGCTTTCATTAGCTCATCTATATGGTTAAAGATATTCGAGGATCGGTATCCTTTGCGGGCTAGATGATCAACTACTTTTTTCTTCCTTCTATAAGGATCTTCTTCTCTCAAAAAGCGTCTTTTCTTCTTTAAAACCAAATGTAACAAAACCTCTTTAATATTTTTATCCTCAAATACTTTTTGAATGCTTTGTTCAGCAACATCACCCGAAATCCCCTTTTTATAAAGATGGGCCTTAATTTTATTGGGCCCCCATTTATTCAGATGACTTTTATCTTGGGCAAACTTTTCAGCAAAACTGATATCATTCAAATATCCCTTTTCTTCGAGTTCATCAAGGACATTCTCGATGATATTCTTGGGATACTCTTTGCGTATGGCTTTGGTAAAAAGTTCTTTACGGGAATGGTCGCGACTGCCCAATCGCCTCATCATATATGATTTAACAGCAAATCGTCCCTCTTCACGTTCAATTTTTCGGAGCAGTGCATGGGTTATCGTCTCTCCCTTGGCCAAGTTGAATTTGAGGAGTGTCTGTTCGGAAACACCGATCAGAAACTCCTCATCAACAAAAATAGAATAGCGCTCTTTGTTCTTTTTTTGAACGCTAATGGAGCTTATTACTCCGGGTAACTGTTGTTCTGATTCATCGGCCATTACTAATCGTCGCTGTCAGAATCTTCTTCCTCAGTTTTTTCCTGTCCGTTTTCTTCTGCTTTTTCACTCTCATCAGAAGGATTCATTTGCTCTCGAACCTGCTTTTCAATTTTGTCAGCAAGTTCGGGATCAGACTCAAGAAATTCGATTGCATTATCGGTACCCTGACCGATAGGCTCACCGTCATAGCGATACCAGCTGCCTCGTTTTTCGATGATATCAAATTCTACAGCCATATCAAGAACTTCGGCCAGGCGCGAAATCCCCTCGCCATAAATGATATTAAATTCAACTTCTTTAAAGGGTGGAGCAACTTTGTTTTTAACCACTTTAACTTTGGTACGGTTTCCAACCATATCGTCGCCTTTTTTAAGCGAGCCGATGCGACGGATATCCATCCGTACAGAAGAATAGAATTTGAGTGCTCGTCCGCCGGAAGTTGTTTCAGGATTGCCGAACATAACCCCAATTTTTTCACGAATTTGATTAATAAAAATAACGGATGTTCGGGTTTTATTGATGATACCTGTGATTTTACGCATCGCCTGAGACATCAAGCGTGCTTGCAGCCCCATATGTGAATCCCCCATTTCGCCTTCAAGCTCTGCTCGGGGAACGAGTGCGGCTACCGAGTCAACAACGATGACATCCAGAGCAGCAGAACGGATAAGTGTTTCTGTAATTTCGAGAGCTTGTTCGCCGCTGTCGGGTTGCGACACAAGTAGTTCGTCAGTATTAATACCTAAGTTTTTGGCATAACGAGGGTCGAAAGCATGCTCAGCATCAACAAAAGCAGCATAACCACCAGCTTTCTGTGCTTCAGCAATAACATGAAGTGCAAGTGTCGTTTTACCACTGGCTTCAGGTCCGTAAATTTCGGTAACACGGCCACGGGGAACCCCCCCTACACCCAATGCGTAATCTACCATGATAGATCCGGTAGAAATGCTGGGAACATCCTGAGTAGCTTCATCCCCAAGCCGCATGATGGTGCCTTTACCGTGCTGTTTTTCGATTTGGCCAATGGCCATTTCCAGTGCCTTTTCGCGATCTTTATTGTCAGACATAAATGAAAGAGTAATTAGATTTTTTTGTTTTCACCGGTCAATATATTAAATAATAATGACAACGTAGTGTCAGTTTATCTTCTTGTAATCTTAGAATACACCACCTAGTCACAAAGATATGTTCCTAAAATACATTCTGGTGTTTTAGCAATAGTCTATTAAGTAAGATCACTTAGGCCACGAATCCTTACACTATGGATTTATTTTGGATATCACACTTCCAAGCTCATCCATTGCTTTGTGAATCTGTTGAGTTGTTATATAAGGTGCTGTGCCAAAACGGAGGATATCACCTCGGGCATCTGTAAAAACTCCTTTTTCCATTAACTTTGCCCTGATTGTTCGTGCAAAAGGGGATTGTAAAGCCAGAAACCCACCAATATTCTTGACCGGTTGTTGGTGTGCAAGCTGAATAACTTCAGTATCAAAATCGCTATCTAAAAAGGTATTGCGTAGTAATTTTATTTGGGCTTTATACTGTTTATAGAGCACCTGCGGAGTTAACCCCATCTTTTCGAAAAAATCTACGACTTTAGCTGCTCTGAATTGGGATGTAGAATCAAAAGTGCCACTGGCAAAAAGCTGATTGGGATCTGAATAAGATACTTTTTCTTCTTCCTTCGATTCGTCAAGTTTGCTAAAGGACGAAAACCACCCGGTTATGGCAGGTCGTAAATTACAATCTTTGGGATATCGTAAAAAACAATTTCCTTCGCCCCACTGCAGATATTTATAACCGCCGATTAGTACGTAACAATCCTCGAGATTTTCATCAGAAATCGAAAGCGGTATGACATTGGTTCCGTGATAATCATCAATCATCAAGGGAACATTATGTGTCCTGGTAATTTTAGCAACTTCATTAATATGCTGATTTATAATCCCACTGTTATAATAAATGCGAGACAGCATCACGGCCGATACCCGGTCATCGATTTGGCTTTCAATTTGCTCAACGATGTCATCAGCATGACCATCAACAGTGACGACCTCAAGTCCTTCTTCTTGAAGTCGTTTTAGCTGGCGCGACATTGAATGGAATTCACTGTCAGTAGTGATGATTTTCGGTTTATTTTTTAAATCAAAACTGGATAGCCACGATACCAACAAATGATGAGTGTTTTCTCCCAGGCAGTACATCCCATTTGGATCATCATAGAAATTGCGCAGATAGTTGCGGAGCATTTCTACTTTTTCAAATGCTATTTCCCATTTGTTGTCAACCTCAGAAGCAGCTATTTCAAAAGATTCTTGTAGTCCTTCTTTGGCAACATCAGGCCAAGCTTGATGGGAATGACCTGTAAAAAGCAGTCGGTCACTCACATTAAAATGAGAATAATGCGGAGCCAGTTTTTGGGCAAGTTGATTAATATCTTGTGACATTATTGATGCAAATTTTATATGCTGTAGTTTAAATTTCTGACCGAATTTCCCACAGGTCGGGAAAAATGCG
>CAYNKF010000051.1:0-10410 GCA_964397705.1 uncultured Balneolaceae bacterium
ATTTGTGGAGGAGATCTTCCGCGGTTCTGACCGTGCTTTTGATCAGGCGATTGAGGATATTGCTGCCTACGATAGCTGGCGTGATGTTAGTAAGTATATTGAGAATGATATTTTTAAACGCAACTTAGTTGATATGTACTCTGAGACGGCGGTTGATTTTACCGATCGGTTGCAGAGTTACTTTTTGGAAAAACAAAATCGCAATAAACAAGAAAATTAAATGGCTTCGGATAAATCGGATAAAAAGGTAGAGCGACTGAAACAAAAACGTAAAGATGCGCAAAAGGGTGGAGGCGAAGAACGAATTAAAAAACAGCATGACAAGGGAAAGCTGACGGCGCGCGAGCGTATTGATATTTTATTGGATAAGGGATCTTTTGAAGAAATCGATCCTTTTGTAAAACATCGCAGTCACAAATTTGGTCTCGAAGATAAAAGAATAGACGGCGATGGAGTCGTTACCGGATTTGGAAAGGTCCACGGCCGCCCCATCTATGTCTTTAGTCAGGATTTTACTGTCTTTGGAGGATCGCTGTCGGAGACCCATGCTGAAAAGATCTGCAAGGTAATGGATATGGCGATGAAAAATGGCGTGCCTATTATTGGTCTCAATGATTCTGGCGGCGCGCGGATTCAGGAGGGCGTATCGTCGCTGGGCGGTTATGCCGAAGTCTTCTGGCGCAACAGTATGGCATCGGGTGTAGTGCCCCAATTTTCAGCGGTGATGGGACCTTGCGCCGGTGGGGCAGTTTATAGCCCAGCCTTGACCGATTTTGTATTTATGGTTAAAAATACCAGCTATATGTTTGTTACCGGTCCGAATGTTGTTAAAACCGTGACGCACGAAGAGGTAACCTCCGAAGAGCTGGGCGGTGCCAGTGCCCACGGATCAAAATCAGGTGTTGCCCATTTCACGGAAGAAAATGACGCTATATGCCTGCAGCAACTTCGCGAGCTTTTAACCTATGTGCCACAAAATTGTGAGGAGAAACCTCCGCGAGAAGAATCCAAAGATCCTGATTCAGCAAAAGCTAAAAAGCTTGATGATATTGTACCTGATAATCCCAATAAGCCTTACGACATAAAAGAAGTAATTGAGGGGATCGTAGACAAAGATTCGTTTATGGAAGTGCACGAGCATTATGCTACTAACATTGTGGTGGGTTTTGCTAGAATCGACGGACGCAGTGTTGGCGTTGTTGCCAATCAACCACTGTCGCTGGCCGGAGTGCTCGATATTGATGCATCGCTGAAGGGTGCTCGATTTGTGCGTTTTTGTGATGCCTTTAATATTCCATTGATAACCTTTGAAGACGTCCCCGGATTTTTGCCAGGTACTGATCAGGAGTGGGGCGGTATTATTAAGCACGGTGCCAAGCTGTTATATGCTTTTTGTGAGGCAACCGTACCAAAGATGACCGTTATTACACGTAAGGCATACGGTGGCGCTTATGATGTGATGAATTCCAAACATATTCGTGCGGATTATAACGTTGCTTGGCCAACAGCCGAAATTGCGGTGATGGGACCAAAGGGAGCAGTTGAGATTATCTTCCGGAAAGAGATTGCCGCTGCTGACGATCCTGAAGCTAAAGAGCAGGAACTGATTGATTATTATAAAGAAGAGTTTGCGCATCCATACAAAGCTGCCGAACGTGGATTTATTGATAACGTAATCCTACCCAGTGAAACTCGCGAAAAGTTAATTCGCGCTCTGGAGGTTTCTGAAAATAAAGTAGATCAAGTGCCTCAGAAGAAGCACGATAATCTACCTTTATAAAGATGCAGTAGGTTTTAAGCGAACTAAGTTCCCGGGCACTGAAGAGTGTTCGGGACTTTTTTATTGCAACTCTATCTTAATTTTCCTGTTTGCAAATTAGATCTTCAGCTATTTTTGCAGACGAAAGTACACCGGGCAAACCTGCACCTGGATGGGTGCCGGCTCCAACGAAAAAGAGGTCATCTACATCTTCGGATTTATTGTGAGGTCGAAACCAAGCCGATTGGGTAAGAATAGGTTCTACCGAAAATGCTGATCCCTTGAAACTATTGAGCGTATCCTGAAAATGCAGGGGATCAATGTGGTGTTCAACTACAATATTTTCTTCCAGGTTTGGCAGGTAATTTTCTTCGAGGAATGAAATAATGGCATCGCGATACGGTTTTGCTTTTTCATTCCAGTCGGTATCACTGTCTAAATGGGGAACAGGAGAGAGAACATAAAATCCTTCGCAGCCTTCGGGAGCAAGAGAGGGATCGGTCTTTGTGGGCATGTGCAGATACAGTGAAAAATCCTCGGCCAACTTTTTATCATGAAATATGTCAGCCAGCAACTCTTCGTACCGTTCGCCCAAAATAATATTGTGGTGTTCCAGTTCGGAATCCAGGTATCGCTTCCTTGTGCCAAAATAGATAACAAAAAGCGACATGCTGTATTTGGTCCGTTCAATTTTACGATTGGTCCAGGTAGTTCGTTTGCTTTCGGGGATCATATTACGATACGTAAAGGCGACATCAGCATTTGATACCACTTGATCTGCTGAATATTCGCTACCGTCGATAAGTCGAATACCATTCGCTTTGCCGTTGGTTATAGTTATTTCATCGACTTCAGCGTTATAATGAATTTTTCCGCCTTGTTCTTCAATTAGCTGAGCGAAAGCATTTACGATTGAACCGGTGCCACCCATAGCGTAATGTACGCCCCATTCGCGTTCCAGGTAATGGATCATCGCATAAATTGATGTTGTATCAAAGGGGTTTCCACCAACCAACAGGGGGTGAAAAGAGAACACCTTACGCAAGAAATCATTGTCAATAAACTGTGCGATATATTTGTAAACTGTTTTATGGGATTGTAGCCTGATTAGATCGGGTACTACTTTAATCATGTCCCATAGGTTTAAAAACGGCTGATCGGCCAGTTCAACAAATCCTTTATTGAAAATGGCTTTGGTAGTTTTGAGAAACTTGGTGTAGCCTTCCTTATCGGCAGGGTTCCACTGCTCAATTTCGTTTAAAACAAAATCGTGATCTCCGTTATAGTCAAATTTCTCTCCTTCTGCATTAAATATGCGATAAAAGGGATCACAGGGAACTAATTCAAAATAATCTTCCCGATTTTTACCGGCTGCTTCAAAAATTTCATCAAATAAAAAAGGAGCTGTTATAACTGTAGGGCCGCCGTCAAATTTAAAGCCGTCCATTTCATAAACATATGCACGTCCGCCGGGTTTATCTCTTTTTTCAAAAACTTCAACTTCATGTCCTTGTGATAATAGTCGAGATGCTGTAGCAAGTCCGCCAAAGCCGCTGCCAATGACAATAATTTTTTTCGTCATCTGTATGTGTTGTATGGGATTAAAGCTGATGCTACAACCAAAAAATGTACTCAATACATTCCAACAGAAACAAAAATTTTGAAATTAATTTTCTATCTGTTTTACGTAACCACTAAAACCCTGTCTTTTGAGTTGCCGCTGTTTTGCTCGGGCATTATTTTTATCGGTATAAATACCATGATACACCCGGTATACTGTTTTACTGGATAAATTTATTTTTTCGACTCGGGCTCCACGGATTTTTTTAGCGTGAGATCGTGCTTTATGCTCATGGTTAAATGAGGCGAGCTGCACAGTATAGGTAGGCACTTTCAGATTAGTCACTCTTGAGTTTTTGAGATCGCCCTCTAACAGAATTAATTCCACCGGGGCTGTACCCGATCCCAACATATCGATTTTATCAGCAGCTTTTTTAGATAAGTCGATGATGCGATTTTTAGCATAGGGCCCCCGATCGTTGATGCGAACTGTTACAGATTTTCCATTGTTCAGGTTGGTAACTTGGACAATGGAATTAAATGGGAGGGTACGGTGAGCAGCCGTAAGGCCATACATATCATAAATTTCACCGTTAGCTGTTAATTTACCATCAAAGTTTGGTCCATACCAACTTGCCACCCCTTCCTCAATTTTTTCACCTGCTTCACTGGATTTGGGAGCATCATCCGTTTTACCAAAACGGGAGGTTGTACCGCAAGAACTAATAAACAAACTGATCACTAATAAAAGTAAGGGAAGATATCGCAAGATATTTATGGCTGATGTTTAGAGTATGGAATAATATATTTTTACAGGATACAAAAATCCATAGTTCTTATAATAAAACCAAGTCACATTTAGCAACCGATTTAAGCTTGTTTTGTTTCGTATCAATGTGTAAAAGTAGGGAAACACGAGGCGATGCCCCGATGCTTGGAGAGGATTATTTGAGTAGAAAAGAGAGCCGATGACTGGATTCGAACCAGCGACCTATTCTTTACGAGAGAATCGCTCTACCCCTGAGCTACATCGGCTTTAAAGATGATCAAATATAACTACTATGAGGCTTTGATAGCAACCCTGAGTAAAATTAAATTGGAGATCGAACGGGCTCTTGTCTATCTTCGATGATCATAAATAAGAGTATATGGAAGATTATATAGCAAGCAATCCCGCTACATTTTATTTAGTTGTTGCCAACGTGGTTATATCGTTGGGTGCACTGTATCTGTATCCCAAACTTATTGAGACCGGATATTTAAAACCTTACCGCACCGTCAGAGAAAATAGCTGGTATGAATTGATCACATCAGGATTTTTACATGCTAATTTTGGGCACCTTTTTGTAAATATGTTCACCCTGTACTTCTTTGGAACCATAATGGAACGAATATTAGGTGGCGGCTATTTCTTGGGATTATACTTAACGGGACTTATTGTAGCCGGGATTCCTTCACTTATAAAGTATAAGGACAATCCAAACTATGCTACATTAGGAGCATCAGGGGCGGTAGGATCAGTTCTTTTCGCCTTTATTTTTCTTTTTCCAATGGAAAAAATTTATTTGATGCTGATACCTATTCCAATCCCGGCATTTGTTTTTGCAATCCTCTACTTATTCTACAGCATGTACGCCAGCAAACAGGAACGAGGAAAGATAAACCACGAAGCCCATCTTGCTGGGGCCCTTTGGGGGATTGTTTATTTATTGATTTTCGTGCCAAATACAATTGATCATTTTCTAACTGTATTTGGACTGATGTAACTTCAGGAGATTTTATCCATTCTCTTTCCTAAATGTTTTCATGAAGCTTACCAGTGCTTGCACGCTTTCCATTGGACATGCATTATACATGCTGGCTCTGATTCCACCTACACTGCGATGTCCTTTTAACGTATAAAGGTCCTGATCTTCGGCTTCTGATAAGAACTTAGCTTCGAGTTCTTCGGATGGAAGTCGAAAAGTGGCGTTCATCAGTGAGCGAGAATTTTTTTCTACGGCGCCGCGATAAAAGTTATCCCGATCAATTTCATCGTAAAGCAGTTTGGCTTTCTTTTCATTGAAGGATTTGAAGTACTCCAGGCCGCCCTTATCCTGAATCCATTCCAACACGAGATTAACCATATATACGTTAAAAACCGGAGGAGTATTGAATATTTTTTCTGCGTGCGTTTGATATTGCAGAATGGTTGGTACGTCTTTGGAGTTTGCCTTCTTCAAGAAATCTTTGCGAATGATAACAACTGTTACTCCGGCGGGTCCAATATTTTTCTGAGCACCGGCATAAATGATTCCATAACGGGATACATCTATGGGTTTGGAAAGAAAGTCTGAAGAGGCGTCACAAACCAGGGGTACTCCATCAGTTTCTGGTTCTTCGGGAAACTGAGTGCCTGCAACAGTATTGTTCGAAGTAAAATGAACATACACAGGATCGTCACTAAAGTTCAGCTCATCATTGTTTACCGGCACTCGGTCATAACCGGTTTCGCTACTGCTGTAGGGGCGATGAACATCGCCAAAAAGTTTAGCCTCTTTAATCGCCTTGTTTGACCACCGTCCCGTGTCAATATAATCGGCTGTCTGATTTTCATCTAAAAAATTAAATGGAGCCATCATAAATTGTGAACTGGCACCCCCTTGCAAGAACATGATTTCAAAATTATCGCCAAGGTCAAGCAGGTCTCGTAGACGAGCTTTTGCTTGTCGGTCGATCTCTGTGTATTGGGCACTTCGGTGGCTGATTTCCATCACCGATCTTCCCATATTTTGGAAATCAGTAAGTTCATCTTGGGCTTTTTCTAATACTTCGAGTGGAAGCGTTGCCGGACCTGCACTAAAATTGTGTACGCGTTTCATAGGTTAATAAGATAGAATGTTGTAATTAAAAAGTGTGAACGAGTAGTCCCGATCGTAGTTTTGGCTCAAACCAAGTTGACTTTGGAGGCATCAGTCGGCCTTCATCAGATACTTTTACCAGTTCTTCGATACTTGTAGCAAACATGCTGATAGCCAGATCGGCCGTCCCATTATCTACAAGATTTTCCAATTCTTCAGTACCTCGTATTCCTCCAACAAACGAAATGTTTTTGTTACGACGAGGATCATCTATATCTAACAAAGGAGAAAGTACAAACTCTTGTAGTCTATGTACATCAAGTTTTTGAACACTGTTGGGGTTTTTATCTAGCGGAAGTTCCATGCCGTGCCAGTTTCCGTCAATATAAATACTAATGGTTCCTTTTTTGGTGGGTTTGGGATTAGCACCGGGTGTCAAACTAAATTTATCCTTCAATGTGCTCAAAAAATTGTCGGGGATAGTATGAACAACGCGGTTATAAGGTAGAATATTCATATTTGACATGGGAAAAATCACGGCAGGGAAGAAATTATATTCTTCATTACCGGTATGATCTGGATTGTTCTTTCGCTTCTGTTCCGCTGCCCGGGAGGCACTTTTGCACCGGTGATGGCCATCAGCTATATACAGGTGAGAGATCGATTTAAATGCTTCAACAAATGCTTCGGTTTTATTCGCTCTCCATAATTTATGAATAACTCCATCAGAAGCTTTGAATTCAAAAAGAGGATCTTCCTCTATAGTTTCGTTTATAAGCTCTACCGTTTTCTGATCATCCTTATAGGTCATCATCACCGGTTCGGCGTGAGCCTGTTGCGTTAGGATGTGTCGTGTACGGTCGTCTTCTTTGGCGGGTCTTGTTAGTTCGTGTTTAAGTATTACTTCATTGTCATAGTCTTCTACTGAAACGCACGCAAAAATACCGGTTTGAGGTCGTCCGTTCCGTATCAATTGGTATACATAAATTTGCGGTTCATTTTCCTGTTGGAGTGTACCGTTCTTCAGGAATTTGTTCAGGTTTTCAGCTCCTTTGTCATATACGTTGTCGTCGTGGGGATCAGTTCCCTCCGGCAAATCAATTTCCGGACGAACAACATGAAGGAAACTTTTTGGATTGCCCTTGGAAAGAGAACGTGCTTCTTTGACGCTTATAACATCGTAGGGAACACAAGCAATTTGTTCTACGTTTTCCGGGACAGGATGCCAAGCTTTAAATGGTTTCAGAACAGCCATGGAAGAATGGATCTTTATTCATTAAATATATTTGATTGAAGCCCTCTAAAGTACTTGGTTGTTAACAATATTTAAAGAGTTATTTCTAATAAAATAGATTGTATGTAAAAGTTAATTCTTTACGATAAAGAACTTATTTTAAGGTCAATTTTAAATCAAAATTTTGAGGTATGGACAAGACAAATTATAACGGAGATAATTTATCGGAAGACGAACAGCAGCAATTACTTTTTATGATGTTAGTGCAACAACATCAGCAGATTGCCATGATGGGAATGGGGAAATTAGAAAATCCTCAAACAGGAAGTACGGAGAGGGATTTGAAGTCAGCTAAGTTTGCTATCGATACCCTGTTGATGCTTGAAGAATTTACAGAGGGTAATCTTCCTGATCAGCTAAAAAGTTATTTGACGGAGACCCTAAATAATTTACGTGTAAATTACGCTGATGAGAAAGAAAAAGAAGATGAAGGATCAGGGGACCAAGAGGAATAATGACTACTATTGAGCCTGTTACAGCGGCAGGAGGTGTCGTTTTTAAACGAGGGGATAACGCTAGTCCATTTGTACTATTGATATTCCGCCGTGGCGTATGGGATCTTCCCAAAGGAAAGGTGGAAGAAGGAGAAACCGTCAAGGAATGTTCGGTTCGTGAAGTTGCTGAAGAAGTAGGCGTATCGGTTTTGCCTGAAATTGTTTTTCAACTCCCTGACACCTATCACGAATATGAACAGGACGGTGTATATTTTGGCAAAACAACGCATTGGTTTGGGATGCGATTTCCTGATGATGCGAACCTTTCTTTTACTCCACAAACTGAAGAGGATATAGAAAAAGTAAGTTGGACCTCTTTTGGAAAAGCTAAAACGCTGGTTGGATATGAAAACTTGTTGGATGTATTAAAAACTTTTGAACAAGAATACTCGCAGTATATTCATTGAGGAGGAAATAATTGCGATCATAAAAATAAGTCATCCAATAAAAAAGGCCTGCTGAAAAGCAGGCCTTTTTAGTTAATTACGTAGGTAGTAAAAACTTAATTTTGCAGCTTAAAAGTAATAGGCAAGCTGTACTGTACTCGAACGGGGTTCCCACGTTGACGTCCTGGCTCAAATTTAGCTTGTTTTACAACTCGCAACGCTTCTTTATCACAACCACCGCCAATTCCTCGAATTACTCTGGGGTCTTCAACTTCTCCCTGTTCATTTACGATAAACTGGATGATAACTCGTCCTTCAATACCGGCTTTTCGAGCCATATCAGGATAATTGATTTGTTTCTGCAGGGCACCCAAACCGCCTTTTAATTCAGGCATATTCTCTACTGCAACGAAGAAATCTTCTTCTTCCTCTTCAGCAGGTTCTTCCGGTTCGGGAAGCGGTTCATCCATGTTAATTTCGGCATCAATATTAATGTCCTGATCCTCGATAATTTCATCATTTGGTACTTCAACAGGTACCTGTGGACGTGGAGGGGGTGGTGGTTTTTCTTCTTGTTTCGTCTGTGTTACTTCCTCCATTTCGACGACTTCCTGCTCTTGGGTCAGATCTACATCCTGTTGTTCTGCTACAAATTGTACTTTCATTGCGGTAATGAAAATTAACAGGACAGCAACCATGCCCAGCTGCAAAAAGATTGTATAGTAATTTCTAAGATCAGCCGTTGGCTTTTTTCTCTTATTAGAACCCATAATGCTAAAATCTCCGCGTTAAATTGAAATAAACGTATTAGGAATTGTAAGTAAACAAATTATTCTACTTAATCTCCACTTAAATAACAGGAAAGAGTGAAATTTATTCCATTATTTTTTTGAAGTCGTAAAAAAACACCAAAATGACCTTTAAAAGGGGGTTAAGGGTGGCGCTAAGATTCTTTTTTGTCTGGTATAATTGTTTTTAATATCCAAACAGCTATCAAGCACCCCAACAGATCAAATAAGAAGTCAACAGGATCTCCTTGCCGATTTACCGGTAACGCATATTGCAAAATTTCGATTAGCAATCCAAAAATAGTACCGCTTGCAAATATTATCCAGAGCTTTACTGTTTTCGATTTATGTATTTGATAGTAAAGCCCCACCGAAAGCGACCAGCTTCCAAAAAGCACAGCATGACCTAATTTGTCATAGCTCCAAAGTTTATTTTGGCCCATAACATCAGCTGGCAATAATGTTAGCAGAAGCATTCCAAGGGTCAGAGTAATTACCCCAATAGGAAGTAAGTAACTATTTTTTGATAAAAAGGAATAAATAGAGGAAGATATATTCATATAAAATCACTTGGTTCAGGCAAATCCTGATGGTGCTTTAAATAATTTTGAAGTTTCTGTTTACCTTTTAATAAACCGTGGGCACAGCTTGAGGCAGGAGAATAATTCAAGGCCAACCGTGCACTCACTTTACCGGCCAATACATCGCCGCTTCCGGCTCTGGAAAAGTATTTGGTATCATAGTTTGTTAGATAGCATTTGCCGGCTGGTGTTCCGACTATTGCGGGCATACCTTTGGCAAGTAATGTAACACCGGTGTCTTGGGCATATTTTCTGACAGTATGTAAGCGGGATTCTTTTTGTAGCTCAATATTTTGTACCAAATGATTTAATTCGCCTGGATGTGGAGTTAAAATCCACTCTGACTGTTCATGGTCGGGAAGTTCATCCATTTGAGCCAAACACCATAGTCCATCAGCATCAATAACGGCAGGTCTAGTGGTTTGGGAGAGTACTTCTTGTACAAAATTAACAGTGGATTGTTCTCGTCCCAATCCCGGACCAAGTAGCAGGGCACTCTCTTTTTCAGATAATATTTTTAACACTTGGTTTGTATGATCTTCTTTGAAAAAGAAGTCATCTCTATTTCCTACCGGTTTTTTTATAATGGAAGGTAGCGTTTGCTCGTATGCAGGCAGTATGCCTTTAGGACAAATTAGGATCACCGCTCCCAACCCTTCAGCCCAGGCACTTTGGGCTGCCATAATCGCCGCTCCCGTTAATCCTTCT
>CAYNKF010000052.1:0-10340 GCA_964397705.1 uncultured Balneolaceae bacterium
AAGCTTTCTATATGGTTGGTACCATCGAAGAAGCAGAAGAGAAAGGCGAAGAATTGCTGGCTGAGGAAGAAGCAGAAGCCGCAGAATAATAAGAGGTAACTAACCAATGAACACCTTTAGTGCTCAAATATTAACTCCGGAAGGTTCAATCTTTGATGATGAGGTAACCGGAGTTCGAGTCCCCGGAGAGATGGGGAGTTTTGAAGTTAAGACGCTTCACGCCAATATTATATCTTCGCTTGACATCGGGGAAATATTGGTACGCAAAGCCGCGGGCGGAGAACAATCTTTTTCCGTAACCGGAGGTTTTGTAGAAGTTGTTGATAATAAGCTTACGTTATTAGCTGAAGCTGCTGAACCGGTTGATAAAATCGACGTTGAGCGAGCTAAGGAAGCAAAAGAGCGGGCAGTTAAGCGTCTTGAATCTGGTGATAAAGAGGTCGATAAGGAGCGAGCAAGAAAGGCACTTAAACGTGCTGAAAACCGAATCAAATTGTCGGTCAACATCGGAATTAATACTCAATAGTTCTTTCTTGTTTGATAATTTCTTTAAGGCGATCTTCGTTTGGAGGTCGCCTTTTTTATTTCCAATCATTTCTCAGGCCTCAGGAATATATGCTGGCTGGCGGTGTGTAAATCGCGCCAACACCTATTGATAATAGAATTCGGGTTAATGACGCTCATGCCTAAAAAGGGATAAAGCTCTTCTACGCACTGGAGAGCTGTTTTGCAGGATTTGCGAGATATGATAGTAATCTTATTAGCATGGCTATCCTCAAGCTCTCTGGATTTATGGAGCTCTTTCCAGGATTGTTCTACACTTTTATGAACAGATTCTTTTGCTCTTTTAAACTTCAGATGTACATCTTTGTATTTTGCCCGTGATGCTTTGGGAATCCCATTCAGATCAGAAACATCATTCTTAGATAGTAGTATTTGTTTGGCTTCATGGAAAAAACGTTTGGCTATTCCAAGCATTGAAGCAGCCAATGTACAGTGAGCAAATGTTTCAAATGGATATTGGTATAGCAATTCATCAACCTGAACAGTATCTAAGGTAATGGTAAACGCTCGTTTCTCTGGGATTTGTATACCTTCTACTTCAAAGCCGTGACTGCCCGTAGCTTTAAGTCCCATACTGTTCCATTTGTCAGTTATCTCAATTTCATCAGGATATAGTGCTACCGCTTTTGTGACAGGGTTACCGTCTTTTTGCATGATTACTCCGTCTTTGGTGATATGACAGCTTGCAGTAATCAAGGTAGCATGATCTATACCTGAGGTATATTTCCATGATCCATTAACATGAAAACCAGAGTTTGTTTTTTCAGCTTTTCCCCCCGGAAATCCTGAACCTGCAATAAATATATTTTTTTTGGTGAAGATAGAACGAGCAAATTCCGGTGTCATGAATGCGCCAAAAAGTCCGGCACCTGAAGCAAGAGTCAGGGTCCAGCCCAGACTTCCATCGATCCACGAAGTTGCCTCGAGCCAACGCAGAGCTTCAGGTAAATCTTTTTGTAATCCGCCATACCGCTGAGGGACAAACAGATCAAGAAGCTGCTTTTTCTTTAAGATATCTACAGCAGCTGATGAAAGCTTTTCTATATTTTCAGAACGGTTGGCCTCGTCAGTAAGATCAGCGATCTCCTGTTCGGAAAAGTAATCCGCAATGTTCGTTGTCATCTAAAATGAGACTTCACTTTAAACAGACGGTCGTAGGTCTACCAACCTATGCGCCCGGTGCCGGTTTCATTGTTTTTAGCACTATCGGGATCTTGGGGCATCACAAAACCAGGGGGCGATTCAAAAGCATCATAGCTCCACGGAGCTTTAGGATCTGATGACGCTAAGTTGATAAATTTACCGACAATGGGAAGGGCAGAACGCGCTCCCTGACCGATATATGTATCTTGGGGAAAACGAATCATTCTATTCTCTCCGCCAACCCAGGCTCCCATGGTGATATGGGGCATCATGGCCATAAACCAGTTGTCGGCACTATTTTGGGTCGTCCCGGTTTTACCTGCAACATCTTGTCTAACCCCATAAATATTACGCAGCCGAACTCCTGTTCCGTAATAATCCTCACCACCGCGGATAACGCCCCGCATCATATCCACCATCATGTACGCAGTTTCGGGACTGATTACTTCTTGCTGATATTCGGGATGATATTCTTTAATGACATTGCCTTCTTTGTCCTCAATACGCGTAACGGCAATGGGATCAATGTGGACTCCTTGGTTGGCATAGGTCGTATATGCACTTACCATTTCAAGCAGTGAAACTTCTGCAGTTCCGAGAGCGATAGAGGGATAGGCAGTAGTTCCGGACATATCAATGCCGAGATTGGAAGCCATCTGTTTAATTTTGCGGGCAGCAGGTTCTAGTTCTTCCAATTTGTTGGTTCCCGGAGCTCCGGCAAGCTCGGGTAAAAGTCGAATCGTAACATTATTCAAGCTGCGGGCAAGTGCTTGACGCAAAGGTACCATTTCGGGGCCCTCAGGAACTTGCGGATCTTTGGGTTTCCATGCATCACCCGACCGATCATAAAAAACACTGGGATACTTGGAGAATTTGTGATAAGGTTTGTAGCCATTGTCGATTGCTACGGTATAAACAAAGGGTTTAAAGGTGGACCCGGCCTGTCTTCGCGATTGATAGACATGGTCATATTGGACATTCCCATAATCGGAGCCGCCCACCCAGGCCAGAACATTTCCGTTGTTGGGATCAATGCCAACAAATCCAGCTTCAAGACGCGTTTTAGCACGCTTTACAGAGTCAACAAACGCTGAGTCGGCCATCAGCGTATCAAAAACCACAGATTCCTGGTCAGTTTCATACTTTGAAAATGCATTTTTATAGCGATCGGTATCACGAATAAATTCACGTAAAAAGGAGGGATATTTATTCCATAGCCGTTTCATGTATTCTCCTCTTTCAATAGCATCTTTACATTGGGCAAGCGAAGCCTCTGAATTCCACTGTCTCCATCCTGTAGTCCATTCACATTCGTAAATGGTTTGTAATGAGTCGAGCTTTGTACGCAGAGCATTTTCTGCATATTGCTGTAATCGTGAATCGATGGTCGTATAGATGGTTAAACCATCGGTATTTAAATTATAACCATTTTCTTTTAGCCACGGGTCCACCTGTTGACGTACATATTGACCGAAATAACGATTCTCTTGTCCGGCTTTAGATGGAGGTTGATAGTTAAGAACGAGTGGTTCTTTACGTAATTTATCATACACTGCATCACTGATAAATCCTCGCTTGTTAAGCTGGAATAGCACGATATTTCTTCGTCCTTGAGCATTCTCAGGATTGATTTGAGGGTTGTAGTAATAAACTGCTTTTAGCGAACCAACAAGTGTTGCAGCCTCAGAAATGGTTAGGTCGCTGGCACTCTTGCCGTAATGGGTTTGGGCAGCCGACTCTATACCAAAAGCGCTATTGGGAAATTCTACGGTATTAAGATACATCTCAATAATTTCGCGCTTCGTATAATTGTGTTCAATTTGAACGGCCGTAATCATTTCTCGCAGTTTACGGACAACAGAAAATTCCCGGCCAATTTTTTTATAGAGATTTCGGGCCAGCTGCTGTGTTAGCGTAGATCCTCCTTGTACACGCCCATTTATTAAGTGCCACGGAATAGCCAGCGTACGTATCATATCGATGCCCCAGTGATTATAAAAACGGTGATCTTCCGTGGCAATAAGGGCATCAACTACATGTGGGGATATTTTTTCAATGGGAACATGCGTACGGTTTTCGGTGTAGTAGCGATCCAGAACTACGCCATCACGACTTTTTAGCTCAGAGGCAACAGCTGTTTGGGGATTTTCAAGCTGATCGATGGAAGGAATGCCTTGGTACAGGTAAAGAGTAAAGCCGGTAGCGGCTAATATGATAATACCTGCTGCTGCCCCGGCCCAGCGGACTAATTTTTTTGAAATTCCATTGTTACCAGACGAAGAGCTTTTGTTATTGTCCCCGTTGCGTTCTTGTGACTTTTTTTTCCGAAAATCGGGATCGTTGAAATAACGATCCATATCACTACCGTAATCTGAATTGCTCATTTATAGGTGCTGGGTTCAAATTTTTTTAACGTCTGTAACTCTGGCCTCCAACAAACGAGAGAAAAACCATCATTATTGTAATAGACCATCGTTTGATGGTTATAAAAGGTACCCAAATTTATATAGGTTCCGAAAGGAAATTGTTTCCTTCGAGGAATATGATCGTGCCCTGTTAAAATAACTTCTATATCAGAATTTTTGAGTTGGTGTTTCGCCCAGTTATTCAATTGATCTTCTTTTCTGGTATCCCAATCCATTTTTCTTGTTATGCGCGAGAAGTATTTCATGATGGTATTTCCGGTTTGAGGCGGAAATATTCTTTGAAATAGCTTTATAAATTGTGGATTTCGTAAAATCCGATGCATCAGCGGCCGCTTCAGTTTATACTTTGGATTAGCCAGGCCGTCACCGTGCAGTGCTAAAACTTCTTTATCATCAATATTAAATTGGTAATGTTCATGAACCAGGTAAAATCCCCGATCTTTAAAATGGTTTCGGGTCCAGTTATCGTGATTGCCCGTAATATATAGGGTAGGGCCTAATTGGCGGTTAAAATCCTCAAATCGATCGAGCAGTTTATTTCCGAGTTTGGGTACACCCCCCGGGTATTCCATCCAATAGTCAAAAAGATCTCCCAACACGGCTAGCCGAATGCCGTTTCGCTGACAGTAATTAATCAGCTGTATGAGTTCAGATTCAATACGTTCATTTTTGGTATCCGAAAATCCGCCCAAGTGGACATCAGAAATAAATAAGAGGGGTAGTTGCAGTGCGGGAGAATTCATTGTTAACTGAAACGATTATTTCTTCCGCTCAATGATAAATGTAATAAGGTCTTCAAATGATTTTCTTTCCGGTGATTCGGGCAGGGTTGAAAGTTCATCAAGTGCTCGCTGCGCATATTCATTCATTATAGAACGGGCATAATTTATTCCTCCTTTGTCGTGCACAAAACGAACAATTTCCTCAATTTCAGCATTACTTTTTCTACGTTTTCGCATCAGATGACGCATGCGGATTCTCTCAAAAAATGAGGAATTATCAAGTGCTTTAATAAAAGGGAGGGTTACTTTTCGTTCCTGAATATCATTTCGTTTAGGTTTGCCAACGTCATCGACGCCATAATCAAAGAGGTCATCCCTAATTTGAAAGGCAATACCGGTATTCATACCGATATCGTGCATTTTTTGATGAATGGCCGGGTCATCGGAGGTAGATACAGCACCACACTCACAACAAGCTGCGATAAGACTAGCTGTTTTTTCAGAGATCACCTTAAAATAATACTCCTCATCCATATTAAATAGACGAGCGGCTTTAAACTGTCGTAATTCACCCTCACTCATCTTTTTTACGGAACTGGAAAGCACTTTTAACAGTTTGAACTCCTCATAATCCAAGGCGGTCAGCAAACCTTTAGATAGCAGGAAATCTCCCAAGAGAACGCTGGCCTTATTTTTCCAAACCTTATTAATACTTAGGAATCCGCGACGGACTTCAGCATCATCCACCACATCATCATGGATAAGGGTAGCTGTGTGGAGTAGCTCAATCATTGTTGCGGCTACGTAGCTGCGTTTGTTGACATCCCCAAACAACCTGGCTGACATAAAAACCAGAGTGGGACGTATTTCTTTCCCTTTTTGCCGCAATAGGTACTGAACAATTTTATCAAGAAGAAATACATCAGTACGAAGCTCATCTTTGTAGAAGCTTCGAAATTCGGACAAACTTTCTGAAACAGGTTCCGTTATCTGTTTCAACGTTTTTTTATCCGTATTTTTAAATTTTGTGACTTCTTTTAGTTCAGTATCAATCATTTACCTATACCTAAGTAGAAGGCTTAAAATTGTTCAATGGGTACCGGGTTAGAATGCTTGGTAGCAAATAATGAATTAGACCCAATATAGGTGTCTGGGATGAGCTTCTCCACATTCAATTTTAACACAAAATATTAGAAACGATAGTTCATATTAAGTTATCTGTAAATATCATAGTAACAGAATAATAACTTGAATTTTAGCAATTAATCAGGTTTTATATTCCATCAAATTTTTTAGTTTACGTCGACTAGCAAACGCATCTTTATGACACTTTTAAATACAACGAATAATGATTGAGATTAATACCAGCCGGGCTAAACAATTTTTGGCTGAAAGTGATTACAGTAAGGCGTTTAGTCAGGCAAAAAAAGCTTTTAAAGCAGTTCAAAAAGGCAGTGGTGAGGGAGCCGAATGGTTGGGATGGCGAGACCTACTTGCTGATCCCAATGACGCTATACTCGAACAAATAGATAGTTTGGCCACTAATATTCGTGATCAGGCTGATGTTTTTATCGTATGTGGAATAGGTGGTTCTTATTTAGGAGCTCGTGCGGTAATTGAAGCGTTAAGTTCCAATTTTGGAACCGATGGGCCAGAGATTATTTATGCCGGTCATCATATGAGTGGAAAGTATTTAAAAGATTTGATTGACTACCTGAACGAGCCGAAGAAAGATGGAGAACCAAAGAGCGTGTTCTTAAATGTAATTTCAAAATCGGGAACCACCCTCGAGACAGCTCTTTCTTTCCGTGTGCTTCGAAAATGGATGACTAAACAATTTCCTGAAGATGTAGACGAACGAATTATCTGTACCACAAGTAGCAAGGGTGGAGCACTTAATGAATTGATTGATCAACATGGATACAAAAAATTTGTCATCCCTGATGACGTTGGGGGTCGTTTTTCTGTATTAACTCCTGTAGGTCTCTTCCCTATTGCAGTGGCTGGAGTAGATATTAGGACCCTTTTTTATGAAGCGGTCTCAAAATATGAGGAGTTGGAAAAAAAACCCGAGCAAGTTCTTGATTATGCTGCAACAAAATTCGCCCTTTTTAATCAGGGTAAGTCCTTAGATGTGTTGACTACTTTTGAACCTCAATTAGAAGCATTGGGGGGGTGGTTGCAACAGCTGTTGGGCGAAAGTGAAGGAAAACAAGGCAAGGGTATGTTTCCAGCTACGGCAATCTATTCAACTGATCTGCACAGTATTGGACAGTTTATACAGCAGGGCAACCGCAATATGATGGAGACATTTATCAGAGTTAAATCAGCGGAGAAAAATATCACGATTGAAGAGCTGGCGGGAAATCACGATGGGCTCAATTATTTATCAGGTAGAACATTTCACGAGATTAATGACCAAGCGTTCAAGGGGACCTTACAGGCACACACCGATGGTGAAGTACCCTGTATTGTCGTTTCGCTTGATAAATTAAATGCACAACATATTGGTGAATTTATCTATTTTTACGAATTGTTGACGGCTGTGTATTGCTATTGTTTGGAGGTTAATCCCTTTAACCAGCCTGGGGTAGAAGACTATAAAAGAGAAATGTATCAACTATTGGGAAAAGATTAGGGAATGTCGGATAATATTACAGAACAACTCGGGGAAGCAGAAGAGGATAATCTTAAATTTATTTCTATTGCAGGTAACATTGGAGCAGGTAAATCATCTTTAACAGGATTACTTTCAAAGCATTTTGGCTGGGATCCTTTTTACGAATCAGTAGATGATAACCCATATCTATCCGATTTTTACGAAGATATGCGTCGCTGGAGTTTTAATCTGCAGATTTACTTCTTGTCAAGCCGGTTTCGCCATCAAAAAGAGATGCTTGAACGTGAAGGACGTTTTATACAAGATCGCACGATTTATGAAGATGTCGAGATCTTTGCCAAAAACCTGCATGAGATGGGTTTGATGAGTGACCGAGATTTTGAGAATTATGAGGCCCTCTTCAGAGAGATGACAAATTATCTTCAAGAACCTAATTTGCTTATCTATATTCGCGCGCAGGTTCCCACTCTCGTCCAGCAAATCCAGCAACGGGGCAGGGATTATGAAAACACGATCCGTATCGAATATCTCGAGCGATTAAACAGGTTATATGAAGATTGGATTCAGCGTTATCCCCATGAGAAGCTGATTATTGATACTGATGACTTAGATTTTGTGAATAACAAAGAGGATCTGGGGCGTATTATTGAACTTGTTGAACAGCGGTTATTTGGGTTGTTTAATTGATTGCAGGTAAATCCAAATATTCATATTTTTGGGAACTATTACGGATATGTCAAAACTTGAATTTAACATAGTAGAAATACCCGACGGCGAAAGTCGGCGCACGGTAGAGTTAACCGAAGAAGATCTGGATTTGTCACCCTATACATTTGAAGGTGGTACGGTGGATCTTCTGTTTTACCGTACGCTACATTTTATTCGGGTTAACTTTCATGTGGATTCGGATGTGGAAATTGTATGCGATCGATCGCTTGAACCATACATCCAACCTATTGAATCGGACTATGAAGTAGTATTTAAAGTTGATGTTCAGGAAGAAAAAGAAGATGAAAACGGGGCTGTTAGAAGATTTAATTTTTCCAGCAATACACTGAGCATAGAAGACGAGGTCCGTGATACTATATTTTTAAATGTCCCCATTAAGAAGCTGCATCCGAAGTTTCTCGATGAAGAGGGAAGGCCAAAAGAGTTTGAAACAAAATCTTTCGGAGACACTAAAGAAGATACTGACGCCGAGGTAGTAGATCCCCGGTGGAACAAATTGAAAGAACTTAAGAATTAACAGAAATATCATTATTAGCTAATGGCACATCCAAAACGTCAACATTCTAAGTCACGAACTAACAAGCGTCGCTCACATCATAAAATTGGTGAGCCAACCCTGGCTGAATGCGATAATTGTGGTGCACTGCATCGCTATCATCATATTTGTAAAGAGTGCGGCTACTATCGCGGCCGACAGATCATAGATGTGAACAAGTAATTTTATCCTAATCTATTATTCATGATCATTGCTGTAGATGCCGCAGGGGGCGACTACTATCCAGAAAGTCCGGTAAAAGGGTCGATAGAGGCCATTGAAGAAGATACCAATCTAACGATTATTCTTGTTGGACCGGAAGACGTGATAAATAATGAGCTCGATGGGCATGACTACGATCGGGAACGATTGTTAGTTCATCATGCTCCCGAGGTTATTGGGATGGATGAGTCACCTGCACAGGCTGTAAAAACTAAGCAGAATTCCTCAATCGTTACGGGCGTTGGAATGCATAAAAAGGGGGAGTGCGATGCATTTCTTAGCGCCGGTAATACGGGAGCATTGCTTGCTGCTTCTACTTTTCTATTAGGAAAGTTGGAAGGGGTAAGTCGACCTACGATTGCCGCTATTTATCCTACGATTAAAGGTCCACGTTTGGTAATGGATGCCGGGGCAAACTTGGAAGTACGTCCATCAATGTTTGTTGAATTTGCAGAAATGGGCCGTGTGTTTGCCAAAGAGATTATGGATGTAGATGATCCTCAAGTTGGTCTGCTTAATGTAGGCGAAGAAGAAGAAAAAGGAACTGAAAATCTAAAAAATGCTCATGATGAGCTACAGTCGCTTCCCAATTTTACAGGAAATGTGGAGGGCGGTGATATATTCAGTGGAAAAGCTGACGTCTTTTTGTGTGACGGCTTGGTAGGAAATATTGTCCTTAAATTTGGTGAATCCATTCCTGATGCCCTTGAATTATTTGTAAAAAAAGGAATTAAGGATCTAGGGCTTGGGGCCAAGGAAGCAAAATTGGTAGGCAAAGTACTAAAAACATCACTTGCAGAGTTTGATCCCGATAAAGTTGGTGGTGTTCCATTCTTAGGTGTTGATGGATTAACTATGGTAGGGCATGGAAGTAGTTCCCCTTTAGCGATCAAAAATATGATATTGAGTGCCGCAAAATGTGTGGACCACAATATCAACGAAAAAATTGTAGCATCTCTTAAATAAATAACCCCCATACATGGCGGAAGCAACACAAGCAGCAATAACAGCAGTAGGACATTATCTGCCCGAGAATCGGCTTACCAATGCCGATCTTGAAGAAATGGTAGAGACCAATGACGAATGGATTCGAACACGAACTGGTATAGAAGAACGGCGTATTCTTAAAGACGAGGATAAGGCCACGGCCTTTATGGGATCTGAAGCAGCCAAGGAAGCACTAGAGCAGCGAGGTGTTTCTGCCGATGAGATTGATACCATCATTTTGGCAACAGTAACCCCTGATTATCTTTTTCCTGCCACAGCTTGTTTGGTCCAAAATAAGATTGGGGCCAGCAATGCTTATGCTTTTGACTTGTCTGCTGCTTGCTCCGGTTTTTTGTATGCACTTACAACGGGAGCAAACTTTATTGAATCAG
>CAYNKF010000053.1:0-10236 GCA_964397705.1 uncultured Balneolaceae bacterium
ATCGGGATGATAATTTTGCATCGTCCTTGAGTGGGCGTGTTGCCGGTCTCAAAGTAAGCGAAAGTAGTGGATTAGGCGGTTCCACGAATATTGTAATGCGTGGATACAAGTCTATTACCGGTAATAACCAGGTACTGTTTGTTGTTGACGGAGTGCCGTATGCAAATCAGGAGTTCAATGATGCAGCAACCGAGGAAGGGTTTTCGGGTTATGACTATGGAAACACTGGACTCGACGTAAATCCGGATAATATTGCATCGGTAAATGTGCTCAAGGGACCCGCAGCAGCAGCGCTATACGGTTCTCGTGCATCGAACGGTGCTATTGTTATTGAAACCAAAGGGGGGCGAAAAGGTAATCGCCCGGTTGAGGTAACGTTCAACTCCAGCGCCACTATCAGTAAGGTAAATGCTAATACCTTTGTAGATCATCAAATGGAATATGGTGGTGGATATGCACCTTCATTTGCCCAATTAGATATTAATGGAGATGGGAGTGATGAGGTGCTCGGTAACCCTTATGATGATGCTTCTTTTGGACCTAAGTTTGATGGTCAGCAAGTGTATCAGTGGGATGCCTTTGTAGAAGGTGGGCCTAATTATTTAACCAGTACTTCTTGGGAAGCTCCTGAGAATACTCCGATCGATTTCTTCGAAACAGGTACAGAGTTTACCAACAGTTTTATGATTAACGGTGGTTTCGAAGGGGGCTACTATAACCTGGGATATAACCAAAATAATACTACAGGCATTCTGCCAAACAGCAAAATGGATAAAAACAAGTTGAACTTTGCTGCCGGATACGACGTCAGTGATAAGTTCTCGGTTTCGGGTAAAATACAATATTCCAAAACCGAAACACAGGGTCGCCCTCAGCGCGGATATGGCACTACAATGAGTATGTTTCGCCAATGGTGGAATACTGCAGTAGACATCGAAGACCAGCGGAGTGCGTATTTTCGTAACCGCACCAACGAAACATGGAACTGGTCGCCCGGTGCATTAGGTGAAAGTCCTTATTATTGGGACAATATTTACTGGACACGTTACGAAAACTTCCAGACGGACGAGCGTGATCGTTACTTCGGAAATGTTGAAGCTAATTATGAGTTTGCCAACTGGTTAAATGTAACGGGTCGTATTAGTATCGACAGTTATTCTCAGTTTATTGATGAACGTATTAACAAGGGCAGCCAGGCTGTATCTAATTATGAAATGCGCCGTTATAATTTCACTGAATTCAACTATGACCTGCTTGCCAATTATCAAAAGCAGTTGAATGAGGACATTCGTATTGACGGTGTGGTTGGTATGAATATTCGTCGCAATCATTCAAAAAATGTTGCTGCCTCAACAAACGGAGGATTGGTTGTGGAGGGATTGTATTCTCTGGACAATTCTGTAAGCCCAATCAACTTTCCTAACGAAACGAATGAACAGCTTGGTGTTAATGGTTTCTTCGCCAGTATGAATCTTAGTTATGGCGGATTTTTAAATATTGAAGCCACCGGTCGACGTGACCAAGCATCAAGTCTACCACAGGGTGAAAATGTGTATTATTATCCATCAGTATCTGCCGGGTTCACCTTTAGTGAATTTGTAGATGCCGACTGGTTATCCTTTGGTAAAGTTCGTGCAAGTTGGGCTGAGGTAGGTAACACTGCACCTCCTCACAGCATTGTGGAAACGTTTGATCGTGTTGAAAATGCTGGCGCCAGTACAAGGTATTCAGTACCTCACGTGCAAAATAATCCTGATCTGAAACCGGAGCGTACCAAAAGCTGGGAGGCCGGTATACAGATGGGGCTGCTTGGAGATCGCATTAACTTTGATGTGAATTACTATGACCAAAATACGATCAATCAGATTTTGGCCGCTGAGGTTTCAAGGTCATCGGGTTATTCTCGACAGTATGTAAATGCCGGTAATGTAGAAAATCGCGGATGGGAAGTGTCTGTAACCGGACGTCCTGTTGCAACACGTAATTTTGCCTGGACCATTGATGTGAACTGGAGCAAAAACATAAATGAAGTAAAAGAGCTATCGCCGGGTATTTCAAATTACCAGTTGGCCAGTCCTCAGGGTGATGTAACGATAAGTGCCGCAGAAGGCGAACCTTATGGTGCTATCCGAGGATCTGACTATATGAATCTTGATAACGAATCCTGGAGTGAAAACGGTGGGAAACGCCTTGTTGATGAGTCCTCAGGCTTTTATGAAAGTACCACCTCCACGAATCATATTATCGGTAATATGAATCCTGATTGGACGGGTGGTATTTCAAACCGTCTAAACTATAAAAATTGGACATTAAACTTTTTAGTTGATGTCCGATGGGGCGGCGATATCTTCTCGCTCGATCAATACTATGGACAGGGTACAGGAATGTATCCAATTACCGCCGGATTGAACGACCTGGGTAATCCCAAGCGAGCTCCCGTTACAGGTGGCAATGATAGCGGAGGCGTAATCCTGGATGGTTACAATGCAGACGGTTCTGTTAATGAAACAAGAGCACCTGCAACAAACTATCTTGGCGCTTTCGGCTGGGTTAGAAATCCTGCTGCACATTTCATTTATGACGGCAGCTATGTGAAGCTTCGTGAAGTGGGGCTAACCTATGAATTTCCACAGAATATGATTGATCGAATTGGTCCTATAAAAGGAGCATCAGTTTCTGCGATTGGTAAAAACTTGTGGATTATGCATAAAAACATTCCGCACGCTGATCCGGAGCAAGGTATTGCCGCGGGTAACGTACAGGGTTATCAAGGTGCCGTTTATCCTGCTACCCGGAATGTAACATTTAATTTGAAACTTGAGTTTTAGGATTGAATACTATGAGAAAACTACTATTACCTATTATAGTTTTTGCACTGATACTCAGTTCGTGCCAAGACGATCTTACAAATTTAGATGAGGATCCTAAAGGCACATCTGAGGCACCGGGAGAACAACTGTTTACAAATGCACAAGTTGAGCTTGGACAGTATCTGTACAGTATTAATGTAAATACGAACATCTTTAACCTAATGAGTCAATATTGGGCTCAAAACACTTATCCTGATGAGTCGCAGTATGATTTAACCGGTCGTACGATCCCTTCCAATGTTTGGACAATACATTATCGGGATATACTTAATGACTTAAAGGAAGCCGAAGCGCAAATAAAGGCTGATGAGTTTATGGAAGAAGATGAACGAACAGTAAAAATTGCTATTATGGAAATCGTCAGGGTGATGGCTTATTATAATTTGGTTACTACTTTTGGAGATATTCCATATAGTGAAGCGTTGGATGGAGATAACCCTTCACCGGCATATGACAGTCAGCAAACGGTATATGCTGATCTTTTCGAGCGGTTAGATACGGCGATTAGTGATCTAAATGCAAATCCAGGAGCTACCTCCTTCACTAGTAGTGAAGATGTATTCTACAGTGGGGATATTGATTCCTGGATTACATTTGCACATTCGCTACGAATGAGGTTGGCAATTACGGTTGCTGATAATCCGCCTGCAGATATTGATCCGCAAGCGATTATTGAAGATGCTGATCCCAACGCTTTTCAATCAAATGCAGATAACGCAGTAATGCAGTTCCATTTGGGGCAAACACAGAACCCCCTGTGGGAGGACCTTGTGCAAAGTGGTCGTAACGACTTTGCTCCTTCGAATACGATGATCGATTTAATGAAAAATTACGATGATCCTCGAATGGCGTTGCATTTTACCGAAAATCCTGACGGAGGATACTCTGGTGCACAATATGGCTATCAGAATACCCCTAATGCTTATTCCCAAATAGGTGACGTTATTCGTATCGAAGATTTCGAAGGGATAATCTTAGGTTATGATGAAATAGAATTCATCCGTGCGGAAGCAAATGCCCGAGGCTGGTTAGATGGCACGACCGCTCAGGCTCAGCAGCATTATAATAATGCTATAAGAGCCGATATGGAGTATTGGGACAATGCAAGAACCCGATACGAAGTATCATCAGGATCTGGTATCAGTGATAGTGAAATTACTGATTACTATACCAACCAAGCCCCATATCCAGTTACAGGGTCGCAGCAAGATCAACTTAAAGCCATAGCCGAGCAAAAATGGTTTGGCCTTTACTTACAAGGATTGCAGGGCTGGATAGACTGGCGGCGATTTGATCATCCTACATTTAATGTAGCGGCTACCATCAGTGAAGAGGATGATATTCCGGTTCGTTTTACTTATCCCATTGATGAGCAGAATCTGAACCAGTCGAACTGGGAAGAGGCAGCATCGGCTATCGGTGGTGATGAAACCGGAACACATCTGTTCTGGGATATTGCTGATGCTTCTTCAGTAAATTAATATCATTCATCACAACGCTGTATTACAAAGGTTCCTTCCCCTCAAGGGAAGGAACCTTTATTTAATTAACAGAAGTTTTGGTGTTTATATTAATTGATAACGATATATCACAGCTCATAACATAAGTGTTTGGTGTACGGCATCACACATTTATAATAGAGTAACCCGACTTGGGAAAACCTTCTTATTTTTACCATAGCCCTGGTTTTTAAAAGAAGTACACCCAAGCCGGGTTTTTCTATTTGTCAAGAAATGAGTACAAATACATAATTCCTTTTTATAAACTACGTTGCATAATAGATCCCGACAGCCATAATTCAACTTGCTGATATTGCAAATTAAAATACGATTGCGATCGTCTCAAGATATAGTGATTAAATGGAAAGAATTCCGTTTTATTTCTGGGTTCAAAGAAATAAAAATTTCTTTCCGGATCAGATCGGTTATATGAGTAAGACCAATACATTTGGTCTAATCGTTCATCAACGTACCAGGGTGGACCCAAGAGAATATACATCATGCCCGGATCGGTCTTCCAGCCCTCTTTAAAGTTTGAAAACTGCTTGTTGGCTTCTTCTACGCGATTATAAAATTTCTTAAGAACGCTTTTGGTACGACTTTTATTACCGATATTTCGCAGCCAAAATCGGTCGACAGCAGCTTTAAGCGAGTCAGAATTATTAATAGCTATCAATTCTTCATACTCCTTTTCACGCATTATATAAATGAGGGGCTGGGCCAATTCTCGAGCTGACTTTATCGAGGGATAGTTTTTACTTTTGACTGCAAAATCACGCGCTTTATAGGCTTCCTCATCTTCCTCAGAAGAGATGTTAGTCTGTACTTCAAACCGGTAGTTCCCACGCTGTTGATTCCCAAAGGTAAATTCAATGAGCACATTTCCCGGCTCTATTAATTTACGCTGAGTAGATTGGATGACATCTTCTTCGTTATAATCAATGCCCTTGTATTGGATGCTTGAGGGACTGTAATTATTATAATGCATAGGACGAGCATAGGACGTATCTGATTCGAAGTGAAGCAGTTGTGAATCTATTATTAGGGGTTCACTGGAATTGTTATTGGTAACCTGGAAAATAAATTTCAGTGAATCCACTCGACCCGGCACATCATAGGTTGTAATAGGAGACCAAGAAGGATCTTCTACACTCATATTTTTTCCCTCCATCCGAATATTTGTGAGGTTAGACACATTACTTTCCGGATTAGGGAGGTAGGTTTCAGTGGAGTGGGTTATTTTTTTGTCCGAACTTTTATCAGTAAGGGTGAAATTAATGGTGTATCGGCCCGGTTCTACATTAATTGCCTTTTCAAAAGTGTGAATTTGCTGGCTGTATACTATATCGGGATTATCTTTTTCGATATCAATATCATACTGCTTCGATCCAATAATATTATCAGGATTTGTTTGATTAATAATTTGAACATCAATAGTGAGGTTAGAAATGTATTTGTCCCCCTCTTTATTATAGATAAGGCTTCCCAATACAATATCAGCTGCAATATCGATTTTAGGTTCGCCTTCACTGTCGATTAATCCAATGGCAGAAAAACGAACTTCCGGATAACCATCCCTGAAATTATAGTCTGAGCCACGCTCAATATCCGGGTTTATAGACTTTGCGCATCCCATTAATCCAATACCAAGGGTCAAAAGGTATTTAAGAAACCACGTTTTTTTTCTTAATGAGTTCATAAAAGATACAGTTAGAAGATATTGGGAATAGTAACACGGTATCTGAAATTTAATATACCAATTGCTTAAAACTTTTAAAGTATTAGTTCTGTATTATAAAGAGTTGTGTATATCCGATAACGTTTATAGTTATAATTTCATACATTGAAACGTTTTTACATAAAACTATTTTATACGACAAAACATTTCTCAGCGTATTTAGAAAGATAATTTTACAGTAAAAGAATAGAGTTAAATGAGTATTAGCGAACGAAGAACAAAAATTGTTTGCACCCTTGGTCCCAGCAGCAATACAGAGGTGAAAATCGATAAACTGGTGAGAAATGGGATGAACATTGCCCGAATTAACTTTTCTCACGGCACGCATGAAGAAAATGGTAAAGTTATCCAGAATGTAAGAAAAGTAGCTGATCGCTATGGGGTTAGCCTTCCAATTTTAGCGGATCTGCAGGGACCGAAAATACGGATCGGAACGATGAAAGAAGGAGGACAAGAGGTTGAGGCTGGAGACTATGTTACACTAACAACAGAAGATATCGAAGGAACTTCTGAAACAATTCCTGTTGATTATAAGGGCTTGATTAACGATGCTGTTGAAGGGAATAGGCTGCTGATTGATGATGGATTGCTTGAGCTCAAGGTGATCAAAAAAAATGACTCATCATTGGTCGCCAAGGTTGTAGTTGGGGGATTATTAAAGTCTCGCAAAGGACTCAATTTACCGGATGTAGATTTGTCGATGTCTTCACTCACCGGAAAGGATATTGAAGATCTCGAATATGCAGTCTCACAAGGGGTGGATTATGTGGCTATGTCCTTTGTGCGTTCTGCTGATGATATCCAAGAGGTTATCTCTAGGGTACGGGCTAAGGGTTCCAACGCCGGTATCGTCGCAAAGATCGAGAAACCCGAAGCTATAACGGTTATCGATGATATCATTGAAGAATCCAGCGGTATCATGGTTGCCCGGGGTGATCTTGGGATTGAAATTGCCAGTGAAAGGGTGCCGATGGTGCAAAAAAATATCATTGATAAATGTCGCCAGGCGGGTAAACCGGTCATTACGGCGACTCAAATGCTCGACTCGATGATTGAAAACCCCCGCCCCACACGTGCTGAAAGCTCAGATGTAGCTAATGCCGTACTTGATGGGACCGATGCGGTCATGCTTTCCGGTGAAACGGCTGCGGGTGATTACCCTGTGGAAGCCGTTAAAACCATGGATAAGATTTGTGGCCTGGTTGAGAAAGACGCCGATCATATTTACAACAGCTTGGAGTATCGCAAGCCTGAGTGGAAAGAGAAACAGGTGATTGAATCATTGGCCTATTCTTGTGTTATGTTAGCTGAAAATGTAGATGCAAAGGTTATTAGTACGATCACACATTCCGGCAGTACCGCTCGCCGTATTGCCAAGTTTAGGCCAAGGGTTCCCATTGTTGCATTCACCGAAAGCGATGAGGTTCGTAAGCAACTGGGAATGGTTTGGGGCGTGCAACCTATTAAAATCGATGAAATATTTGATACGGACAAGAGTGTAAAATTAATGGAAGAGCATCTTAAAGATCATGGATTGGTGAATAAAGGTGACCGTGCAATAATTGCGACGGGTATGCCAATTGCCAAGAAGGGGCGGACGAATATGGTTAAGGTGAGTACGATTGAATAACAGAAAATTAATAATCAAACGTTGAGGAAGTTTCTTCTCATACTGTTGACAGGGTTATTTTTAGTAGGATGCGGGCGTTCTCTGAAAAGTTCCTGGAATAATTTTACTGCCTATTATAATACCTTTTATAATGCGCGAGAAAGCTTTAAGTCAGGGCTAAAAAAGGTTAAGGACCAGCCTGTTACCATTGACCCTTCTTCGCCGGTTCGTATTCATCCCGCCCCTAACAAAGCCGGTTATAATGATTTCCAAAATGCGATCGACAAAGGGGCAATGGTATTGCGTAAGTTCCCTGATTCGAAATGGGTGGATGATGCTATTCTATTGATCGGGAAATCAAATTATTATCGGCAGGAGTTTTATCCGGCGCTCCAAAAATTTGAGGAACTAATCAATGCAGGTTCTTCACCCAAAATGATTTCGCGCGCAATAATCTGGAAAAGTAGAACACAACTTGATTTAAAACAGTATACAGCCGGAGTAAGCTTTGTGGAATCTGAGCTTGAACAATATCCTGCCCAGTGGCCCCGAAAATATAGGGGAGAGATCCAAGCTTTGGCAGGCCAGCATCACGCTATGCTGGAGAACTTGGAGGAAGCCGTTGGCTACTTATTTGATGCAACTGCCAATATTCCGGAAAAACCACTGCTTGGCCGAACATATTTTTTGCTTGGGCAAATGCTGGAGCAGCAAGAACGCTATGGAGAGGCTTTTAATGCTCTTAGAGAGGTCGAAAATAATTTTCCCGACTTTGAATATCTTTACTGGGCGAAGTTTAAACAGGCTGATATTGCCAGGAAAGCCGAACGGTTTGATCTGGCTCTTGATATTTTTCAAACACTGAGCAAGGATGATAAAAATATCGACCGTCGCGGGCGGCTTATATTTGAAATAGCCAAAACACATGAGATGATGGGAAAGGCCGAAGAGGCTGAGAACATGTTCAAAACCCTTTTGTATGATACTGAAAGCCAACAGCCCCGTGCTTTGAAAGCTGATATTTATTTTCGACTTGGCAAAATTTACAGCGATCAGTATGATCAGTATCAAATTGCAGCTGCATATTTCGACTCTTCATCTGCGATACAAACTTCTTCTCCATCCGGAAGCGATACAGAAAATCCGGCTGAATTAGCCGATACTTACGGTGAATATACCGAGCTTAAAAAGTCGATAACCCGGGCGGATAGCTTGTTGAGGCTTGGTACCCTTTCAGAACAATCGTTAGACTCGGCGCTGACTGCTATACGAATACAAAAGCGACGAGAACTGGAAGAGGAGGAGAGAGAAGAATCAACAGCTATTACCAATGCTGAAATGCGGGGAGAAGGGAGCGCCGGCACTCCCGATATTCCATCTCGATATGGTTACCTCAATTACAAAGACGCACAGCTTGTGAGCGAGTACAAAGAACAGTTTAGGCTACGTTGGGGCGATCGGCCACTCGTTGACAACTGGCGAAGAGCAGAAGCGATCAGAGGGATGCAAAGACAAGCGGAGGTTGATGCAACTAATAATAACCACTTGGCAAATGGGTCAGAAAAAAAAGAATCGGTTGTAACACTAAATCTTGATGAAATACCTCGAACATTAGAGCAAAAAAATAAGCTGAGAACCGAGAAGGCTAATGCTCAATATAATCTGGGTAATTTATTATTTCTAAAATTAAATATGCCCGAAAATGCTCGAAATTATTTCCACAAGGTTCTCAAAAATGATAATGCCAGAAACCTGCATCCTCCGGCGATGTATTCTCTCTTTGAAATATTTTCTGCCGAAGGGAATACCGACAGTCTTCAATATTGGGGCAAAATAATTCAGGAAACATATCCCGAAACACCATATGCAAAGAGAGTAAGGGGTCGGATTGGAGATGCGTCGGAAGGAGCTTTTGGGCAGGATACGACTACAAAATTAGTGGATAAGTATTATCGTCATTTGGAGGATACAACCTATCAAAAGCCGCTAAAATTACGAAAGTTAGCTCTTAATAATCGCTCCTCAGATCTGGCTCCCCACATATATTACCAATCCATCGAGGCTTATATCGAGCGAGCTAAAAAAAATAATAACTATATTGACACTTCCTATAGCGATTCTTTAATGTCTAATTCTAATGATATTCTAAAGTTTGATTCGGATACAATTTCAGTTGAATCTAAACAGCAGTTACAATTCTCAGGTGCTGCCTGGGATAGCGTCCGATTTGCTATAGAGCAGTTTGATACTACATTTCCCAACGCCCAACAGCAACAGAGGATAGATAAACTGAAGAAGTTTATGGAAGAGCAAAAACCGGTGTCACAAGAAAAGATTACCTGCAAGGATTTGGGAATTTCGCTGCATGTTGAACCCAGCATGAAATCGTTTTTATCGCAGGTTATTTATCCCGAGAAATTAGCAGGTACATCATTGTCAGGAAAGCTAGTTTATTCATTTGTGGTGACAAAAGAGGGAGAAGTCAAATCATACAAACTGATCTCACAAAACACTGCGCTG
>CAYNKF010000054.1:0-10050 GCA_964397705.1 uncultured Balneolaceae bacterium
TTTAGCAGCATAGATGAAAACCTCAAAAACCTTTTCCTCAGATAGTTCCCACTGTTCTGCAAGTTTGGGTGGAGAAATCTGATGAAGCTCCAGATCATCGGCACGGCGAATAAAGTCAATCAACCGCTCCAGTACCACGGCATCAACCTGGCTATTATGCAACTCCTCTTTAATTTGGCGTAGTCGCTTTTCACCTCCCCGAACCAGTCCCTTTTTCTTGGCAATTTGATAATTTTGACAATTACTTGTAGCTAACTGGTCATAGGTATCAATTACACTTTTTAAGCGACGCTTTATCAATACCTTCAGTTTTAAGGTAGTCCAAAATGAAAGGATTTTATTACGAGGGATAGCCCAAAACTTAACAATTAATCGGGTACCCTTTTCATTTTCCTTTAAGTCAACCTGAATTTTTAGATCCTTGTACGCCCCCGACTGGTAATGTCTAACCACACCAAAGCGAAATGGATATTCCCACTCAAAAGGCTCTTCCTCCCAAACTTCATAACGATTTATGCCATTATAGGATAACTGAATTAAATCCTGATCTACCGACTGCGTGATATGAACTTTCTGAATGCTCGGCTGATGTAAATCTTTAAACAGGCGATTAATATCGGTAATAAATGGCCATATCTCTTGCGGAAGAGCATTGATCTGCCAGCTCCAAGATAATTGTACCGTTTTATGATTCACCATCTATCTGTAGATATTTATAAGCAAAAGTTCTGCACAATTGACTTCGTGAATTAGTGCAGTAAGCGTTATATTTATGTCCTTTATATAAAAGAGCATAGAAACATTAATCTGTTACAAATCTTTAAATTCATTTTATGGCAGTAGAACGAACACTCACGATCCTAAAACCAGATTGCGTACGAAAAAATCTAATTGGGGAAGTTACCCGCCGCATTCAAGAAGCCGGCTTTCGCATTGTTGCGATGAAAATGACTCGTTTGACTAAAGACACCGCAGGCGGATTTTATGCCGTTCATAAAGAACGTCCATTTTTTGATGAACTTGTTGAATTCATGAGCAGCGGACCTTGTGTACCCATGATTCTCGAAAAAGAAAATGCCATTGAAGATTTTCGCGAATTTATTGGTGCTACCGATCCAAGTGAAGCGGAAGAAGGAACTATCCGAGCCGACTTTGCAGACAGTGTAGGCGAAAATATCATTCACGGTTCCGACTCTCTTGAAAATGGCAAAAAAGAAGGTGCTTACTTTTTTTCTGAAGTTGAAGTAGTGGCTAATAAAGCGTAACCAATTTTCGAGGATATGCGAGCTACTAATCTCCTTCTTACCTTTTTTGGTTGCTTAATTTTATGGGGTTGCAATTTGACTCAATCCCAGCCAACGGTAAAAGTAGGAGCTCATGTGTTGCTTGACAAACACCTAGATGAGCTCGAATACAAGCGCGTGGGCTTGGTTATGAATCCAACCGCTCGCGTTGAGGGCTCGCATATGCTTGATACCTTACTTGCTCGTGACATAAATGTCACCGCACTTTTTGCTCCCGAACACGGTTTCCGCGGCGATGTTGGAGCCGGAGAAACTATAGAAGATGGCATTGATCAATCTACCGGTCTGCCTGTTTTTTCGCTCTATGGCAAAACCCGTACCCCCACCCAAGAAATGCTTAAACAGGTAGATATCCTGCTTTTCGATATTCAGGATGTAGGGGCACGATTTTATACCTATAATGCTACACTCGGTAATATCATAGAAGCAGCGGCTGGCCTAAATATTCCCGTCTGGATTTTAGATCGTCCTAATCCCGCAGGCGACATGATTTCAGGATGGATGATGCAGGAGAAACACCGCTCATTCGTGGGTAAATATCCCGTCCCGATGGTACATGGGATGACGCTCGGAGAATTGGGCAAAATGATGGTGGGTGAACAATGGATTAAAAATGCCGAACAAGCCTCAGTGCGAGTCATTCCAATGGAGAGTTGGGACCGCTCAATGAAATGGCCTGAAACAGGTCTCGATTGGATTCCTCCATCTCCCAACTTACCCACTTTTTATCATGCTTATGTTTATTTGGGAACTGTTCTTTTTGAAGGAACAATACTGTCAGAAGGTCGCGGAACGGAAGATCCCTTTCTTCGAATTGGTTCGCCACAAACAAAGTTGACTACTTCTCATATAGCAAAACTACGCCGACAATTTGCCGGCGTCAATATAGAACGGCGCTCTTTTACCCCAGAAGCTATTCCAGGCAAGGCATCCAACCCCAAATTTGAGGGTGAGCAATGTCACGGTATTGCCATACAAGTAACTGATCCCAAAGCCTTTAACCCTGTTGTACTTGGTGCCGAACTTTTGACGACACTACTTGAAGCGACCCCTAATGCCTCGCTTAATGATTATATGGTCAAACTCAGCGGTATTGATAATTCATTTTTACAAGAGCAGCTTAAAGACGATTTGTACCTCAAAAAATGGGAGAAATCAGCTCACGAATTCAAAGAGCGGCGCAAACAATATCTTCTCTACGAATAATATTTAGCTCTGCACCTTTCGCCTCCACTCATAGCAAAGTAGCGCAGCACTAACCGAAGCATTTAGCGACTCCACATTATTTTCCATTGGAATACGAAATTTATAATCACAGTGTTCTAAGGTTTTTTGGCTAATGCCACTACCCTCATTGCCTATGACAAATGCCAACGGGCGATCGACCTCCAAATCCCACAAATTCTGATCCCCATCCATATCCAGTCCGCCAATCCAAAACCCTTCATCTTTTAACTTCATTATGGATTGGTTAAGATTGCCAACACGAACAATTGGAATACGACCCACCGTGCCTGCCGATGTTTTATGTACAGTAGCATTTATTGGAGCCTGGCGATGCTTGGGAACCAAAACAGCTGATATTCCCGCCGCCGCTGCTGTCCGGAGCATAGCCCCCAAATTTCCGGGATCTTCAATTTCATCCAACAACAGAACAGCCGGGTAGTCAGATGTGTCAACGGTATCAAGCCAATTTCCAAAATCTTGATAAGATATCTGGCTCATCAGTGCTACGATGCCCTGATCATTTACGTTTCCTACAAGATCATTCAGTTTAGAACCGGGAACATGTGAAATTGGTATGCGATGCTGAGATGCTAAATTAAAAATTTCTGAGAGCTGAGAATCGTGCAGCGAATCACGAATAAAAATTTTTTGCATGCGTTCTGCTTCATTTCTTAATGCCTCTATAATTGAGTTTCGACCATAGACGTAAATATTTGTATCACTTTCTGCCATGACAAAATCAGGAATTGAAATATTAATAATTTCGTTTAACTTATAAATACTTAACGGTTTACTAAAAAGCAGTGTACCTATGAAAGATAAGAACCCGAAAGATGATTCTTTTCCATCTTCTGAATCATCCAATATAAAGGATTCCATACATAATTCTGCCATTTCTCATTATGTAGAAGAAACCCACTCACTCCCAACATTCTATATGCTATCAGCAATATCACAGATATTTTTAGGATTGGCAGTCGTTATGGTTTCTGTCTTGGGACTTATCCAACCACAATGGCTTGCTACCGGATTAATAATGGTTGCCAGTGTAACAACTATGATTGGTCTCTATCTTCTTTATATTACGGCTTCTAAAAAAAATAATCGCAATTCATTGTTGCGCAACGCTATGCGGCGTATCATGCAACACAAAAATTGATATGACGGATTTTAGCGATTCTGAAACACAGAAACGACTTCAATCTTACCTTACTGTTCACTTAAAAAAAGACGAATTATCGCTTTCCGAAAGCGAGAAAATAGATGCCCTTCACAAGAAAAAGCGGAATAAGTGGATTCAACTTGCCGTTAATATTGCAGCCATCTTGTTTTTTGGATACTCCTTTTATTTTAACATTACTCAGCTAAGCCAAACCTTTTTTATCATTATTTTTGCTGTTTTTGCAGTAAACGTGGGATTAATATTCTATCAAAAGAATCAAATTGATGAGCTGCTGGAATACCTTCAATGGAAAATACAGCATGAGAATTAAGCTTCTCTGTCTTATCTTGGCTTTCGGTTCTTTTGCAACTGTTAACTGCTTAGCACAGTCGTCTACGATGCAAAAACATAATTTACCTGTACTTTATAACGACGATGGGGACGACTTTATCATCATTGCCCACCGTGGTGCCAGCGCTTATTATCCAGAAAATACGATGATCGCCTTTGAAAAAGCAGTGGAAATGGGTGCCGAGATGATTGAGCTGGATGTTATGTTGAGCAAAGACCGCGTTCCGATCGTTTTTCATGATGCCAAGCTTAATCAGCACACCAACGGCAGTAGCTATGTAAAAAATTATACACTTAAAGAGCTCAAGAAATTAGACGCCGGTTCATGGTTTAATCCAAAATTTTCAAATCAGGAAATCCCAACGCTGGAGGAAGTACTTGATTTTGCATCGGGAAAAATTGCTCTGAATATTGAGATTAAAACCGAAGCTGTTTCTAATGACATCAAAAATGGAATAGAAGAGAAAGTGCTTCAACTTGTCAAAGAGCATGGGATGCAAAAACATGTGCTATTTTCCAGTTTTGACTATCGAGCCGTTCGTCATTTCAAAAAGTTAGATCCGAATATACCCGTAGCATTGCTCTACGAGAAAAATCAATCCAACCGATTACTGCCACACCAACTCGTTGAAAAATATAATGTTGATGCTTTCAACTGTAGCTACAGACAGCTAAAAAGGAAATGGATAGCTGATATCAACAAATTTGATATCCCGGCATTTATTTATACTGTTGATAGTAAAAGACGAATGCAAAAGCTTATTGCCGGTGGGGTTACCGGAATTTTTACAAATAAACCAGATCTGTTGAAATCTGTTGTGAAAAATTATCACTTTAACAGCACCGCAGATTAGCACGCTTATCAAGTTATTTTCCCATCACTTGCAAAAAGATCCTGCGATCTCTCGATTTGTTGTCGTGATTTAAAATTACAACCTGCTGCCAGGTCCCGAGTACCGGCTTACCATCGTATAGCGGAACCGTTATTCCCGGTCCCATCATGGTAGCCCGCATATGCGAAAAGCCGTTGTCATCACCCCACGTTTCACCATGACGTGTTGTCTGATCGTGTGGAGCAAATTCTTCCAGCTTATCTTTCATATCTTGCACCAGCGCAGGCTCAAATTCTATTGTTGATATCGAAGCCGTAGAACCAATGGGGAAAATATGGATGATTCCTTCCGAAAATCCGCTTTCCTCTGCGAATGTTCTTACGTGCTCTGTAATGTTTTTGATATCCGAAAATCCCTCAGCTCCAATTGTAATCTCTTTACTAATGATATCCATATTACTGATTCCTTACATTATTGTTTAAAAATCCCTGCAGTGCTGTGCGATATTTCTCACCCGTTTCCCAGAATCCGGAACCATGCGAACCTCGAAGTTCAACAAACGTTTTAGGTTCATTAGCAGCTTCAAAAAGTGTTTTCCCATGCTGGTAAGGTATAATTTCATCCTCTTTGCTATGAGCCATGAATATTGGATGTTCTATCTGCTTAATATTTTCGAGCGTATTGTAATCATATTTTATGATAGAACGCACCGGCAGCCAGGGATACAAATCAGCTCCCAAATCAGCCGCCGAGGTAAACGTTGATTCAAGAATGGTAGCGACCGGCTTTTTCTGTACAGCAAGCCAAGAAGCTACAGCTCCACCCAGTGAGCGACCCATTACTACAATGTTGTCATTCTCTATCTCTCTTACCCTCACCAAATAATTCCAAGCTGCTTGGGCATCTTTATACGTCCCCTGCTCACTGGGACGTCCCTCACTTTTTCCATATCCACGGTAGTCAAAAATAAAAACGTTGAGTCCAAAATTGTGCAAGAGTTGAATCGTTTGAAGTCGACCTGAAATGTTACCGGCATTTCCATGAAAATATAAAACAGTGGTATTGCTATCGTTTGGGATAAACCATCCGTGAAGATTTACATCATCCTCTGTTATAAATGTGACATCTTCGAACGATAAACCAACATCTTCGGGGGTATAGGTGATCGATTTTTGCGGATGATATATCATCTGCGATTGCAGAAAGTACATCATAACGACCAGTAAAAGGTATCCAACTGCAATACTTAAAAGAATCCATAAAAATGACTGCACAATTCGCAACATTAGTTAGGTGAATTGGGAGTAATAGATCAAAATAAGAAATACTATTGATCCGATTTCAGTAAATAGGTTTGCAATCGGTGATGACGTGCTCCATCAGGATGCAATTTACTCTCATAAAGTGCAAATTCATTAACCGGGATATCCGGCAGAATAAATGAATTATACTTATTAATAAATGACGTAACTGCTTGCTTGGATGTATTCTTTGTTCGACCTATTGTGACATGCGGTTTATAAGGTCGGTTTTCGGGAGCAATTCCCTTTTTCTTACAACGGTCTTCCACGTTTTTATGCAGCTCCTGAAGATTTGCATTTTCTTTAATGCCTGCCCACACTACTTTGGGTTGTTGGCCATCAGGAAAGTAACCAATCCCCTCGATTGTCATCAAAAAACCTGGATAGGTGATATTATCCAGCTCTTCCCGTAGCTCACTCGCAGTCGTTGTATCCACTTCTCCTACAAACTTCAAGGTCAAGTGCATCTGCTCTTGAGACTGCCATCTGACTCCATTTATTGGCTGCTGCAAATCCAGCAATTTCTGTTTTACGCCTTGAGGCAGGGGAATAGCAATAAATAAACGCATAAAAAATATTAATGATAGCGGACCTCAAATTCTTCGTAATCCTCATCAGATTCTTCAACCGCAACGTCAATATTATCTACCCGGCTGGCCCCCGGTCCCTGCTCGCAACGGTTTACCATCTCCCTGATATGATCCATTGGCCCGGCAAAAACGGCTTCCACACGTCCGTCTGGCAAATTTTTCACCCATCCGAAAACTCCTACTTCCTCGGCATTCACTTTTGCGAAATGTCGAAATCCTACTCCTTGTACCCGTCCTTCGATAAATACATGCGCCTGTTGCATAATTGATATATCTATGCTTTTTATTAGATCGTTAACTCTCAGTTGATTAGTCATTCACGGCTAATGTACTAATCTGAAAGGAAATCTCGAACTTTCACGAATTAAAGTTCTAAAGTTTGTATAATTGCATCAAACTGATTGCCACAATTTTTGCTTTGAAATAAAATTTATTATGACTCTTACGCAACTCAAATATATTATTGCCGTCGACCGATACCGCCACTTTGCCACTGCTGCAGAAAAATCATACGTCACCCAACCGACCCTCAGTATGCAGATACACAAACTGGAGGAAGAACTCGGGATTACCATTTTTGATCGATCCAAGTCCCCAGTTATTCCTACCGAAATTGGTGAAAAAATTATTGCGGAGGCTAAGAAAATTATTAAACAGTCGAAGCATATTGAAGACCTTGCTGCTCTCAATGACGAGGAACTGCGAGGCACATTTCGCATCGGAATTATTCCAACAGTTGCCCCTTATTTACTGCCTCTCTTTTTACGAAACTTTCGAAAAAAACATCCCGATGTTCGACTCATCTTCGAAGAGGTGGTAACCGATGAACTTCTCGACCTCCTCAATCAAGATCACCTCGACATTGGCATTATAGCCACACCGGCCGATCGTGGGAACATTTTCGAAGAAGACCTTTATTACGAACCATTTCTAGGGTATGTATCGGAGGATCATCCGCTTGCAAAAAAAGATCGTCTTTCGGTGGATGATTTGGAAGTTACCAATCTGTGGCTGCTTAATGAGGGACATTGCTTTCGCGACCAAACCGTCAAACTGTGCAAAAAATTCAGGAAAAATAAGCTTGATAATCCTAAAATTGAGTTCGAAAGCGGCAATCTGGAAACACTGAAACAATTGGTTGAACAAAATTTTGGGATGACGCTGCTGCCTTTTCTTGCAAAGAATCAGATCAATGCCCAATGCGCTAAAGCCCATTTGCGGGAATTTGACGATCCGGTTCCCCGCCGGAAAGTACGCATCGTTTATGGACGTGAATACCTAAAAAAGAATATCATTAAAGCTTTCAAAGAAGAGGTAATGGCATCTATCCCCGATGTACTCAAAAAAGAAGAAGATGGGTTTTTGGTTGAATAGTTTGTGCCCACTCAGCTATTAATTTTGCCAAATATTAGCTACTTTTGAGGCTTATTTTTTAACCTCAAAAGTAGATCTCCGTTTTGGATCATTCCATTCTGCTGTGGTCGGCATTCAATGTGTTCATCATTGCGATGCTCATTGTCGACCTCGTTGTACTTCACAAAGAGGATGAACCTGTCAGCATCAAAGAAGCGCTTTACTGGACGGGTGCTTGGATTATTCTAGCTCTAATATTTGGCATTGGGGTGTATTACTATATGGGATCCCAGACAGCTCTTGATTACTATACGGGCTACTTGATTGAAAAGTCGCTAAGCGTTGATAATATATTCGTCTTCCTGCTGGTCTTTACCTATTTCAAAGTTCCGGACGAGTTCCAACACAAAGTACTTTTCTGGGGAATTTTCGGAGCTCTTGTCATGCGTCTGATTTTTATCTTTACCGGTGTAGCACTCATGGAGCGTTTCCATTGGATCATTTATGTGTTTGGCGGCTTTCTCGTTTTTACCGGTATAAAGCTGGCCATGGAAAAAGATAAAGAGGTCCACCCCGAACGGAACCCAATCCTAAAATTAGTCCGCCGCTTTTTCCCCACCACCAAGAGCTATCACGGCTCGAAATTTTTTATCCGGAAAATGGGTCGGCTTATTGCCACCCCCCTATTCATCGTTTTAGTTGTCATCGAAACAACAGATCTCGTTTTTGCCCTCGATTCCATTCCTGCTATATTAGCCATTACGCGCGATGAATTTATTATATACAGTTCAAATGCCTTTGCAATATTAGGACTTCGCGCACTCTACTTTGCTGTCGCCGGCATCATGCGTCTTTTCCACTACCTGCACTATGGACTTTCCCTCATTCTTGTTTTTGTAGGGTTTAAAATGCTGCTTTCAGACTTTTACCACATCCCAACTCCATATGCATTAGCATTTATTGGGGGATCACTCGCACTGTCGATTATCGCTTCCGTCCTATATCCTAAAGAAGAGAACCCAGTCGAAGCCGAAAATCTTCCAGACGAATAAATCGATATTATGGATTTGGAAAGCTTTTCAACAAAATGGTTTGCCCTATACTATTCGGTACTGGCTATTTGCTTGATCGGGACTGGAGGATATCTCACTTTTAAAAAGAATCAAGTTGCAAACTATTTAACCAACAAAGCAAATCGTGAAAAACCGCCAGCGCTATTCATCAGAATCCTGAAATATCTCCTTTTCTTCACCCTTCCCGGTCTCGTACTTTCATTCACTCCTTTTTCGTGGATTGAACTTCTCTTTACGATTTGGAGTTTAATCGTAGTGTATATTGCAGGACTGCAGCTGGTACGGTGGGAACAAAGCCGTACGCTCATTAAAGCTAGTAAACAGATGCCCGACATTATTAAAAGAAGCGGTGCCATTATGGTGGCAGTCGGTTCAGCTATATTCCTGTTAGCATATTTAGTAATCACACGACATCCATTGTCATGAATATCACTAAGGCAGGATATCACGGTATTCTGCTCCCGGATCTTAACATTGGTTTTGACTACAGCGGTACTGATACTCAGCATACCTTTATTTCACACGCTCATGCTGATCATATGCCCCGCAATCGCAATAGCAGTGTTTATTGCACTCCCAATACCCTTAAGCTGATGCAACGCCGTGGGTACAAAGGCGATGCTACGGTTCTGGATTTCGGGCAATCAATAGAAACTGAAAGCGCAAAGATTACTCTCTATCCCGCCGGGCATATACTCGGCTCTTCTATGGTATATGTAGAATCTGATGATGGGTCTGTGCTCTATACCGGAGACTATCGCACGCCGCCGTCTCCAGCTTCAGAGGGATTTTCTATACCCAACCAAGTCGACCACTTTATTACGGAAGCCACCTTTGGGCTGCCCATCTATAAATG